>NZ_JAGWCT010000010.1:0-69649 GCF_020657815.1 Clostridioides sp. ZZV15-6597
TTACTATACAGTAGATATTAATGAGTTTATTATATTATTAAAGAAATAAAAAATACAACAAATTATTTTAGGGGGTAGATGAAATGAATGAAGTAGTAAAGTTTTTAAAGGAAAATCCAGTTCAATATTTTGCAACAATAGGAACTGATGGAAAGCCAAAAGTTCGCCCATTCCAATTTATGATTGAAGAATGTGGGAAATTATATTTTTGTACAAGTAATGAAAAAGATGTATTTAAACAAGTTAAAAAAAGTCCATATGTAGAAATAACTACATCAACTCCTGAATTTGCTTGGATAAGACTATGTGGAAAAGTCATATTCTCAGATAATAAGGATATAAAGAAAAAAATAATTGAATCTAGTGAGCTTGTTAAATCAATCTATAAGAATGAAGAGAATCCTACTTTTGAAATCTTTTATCTTGAGGATGCTAAGGCTGTAATCTCAGATTTTTCAGGGGAGCCACCAAAAGAATATAGTATTTAATACAAAAAAATTAATGCTAAGAGATAGCAATATTATTCTAACAACATTAAAATAGAATTTAAGTTAGATAATAATATTATCCTTGCTTTAACATAATTAATTCTAATAAAAAAATAAATGTTTAAAAATATTATACGAATCCATCACATTACAAATAAACAAGAGAGTCATATTATATGAATTAAATGATTCTCTTATTTATTTGTATAAGTTTATATATTGACATTGACGCTACGTAATTCTATATACTTTATTTTAAAGGAGATGATAAAAATGAATATTATAGAGGTACGCTCAGATAAAATATATAAAAAAATAATTAATGCACCTATAAATAAGAAAGAGGATATATACAGATATGAATTGATGAAACCCTTTGAGTTTAAATGGAAGTGTATAAACGTTCCAATCACTGCAAAACAAGAAGGTGGATATGATGTAATTATGGCAAGTGATATGATGGGGTTTTTATCTCCAAGAGATATTAATGAAAATCAAATAAATAGCATAAATATTTTATCTAATGACAAGCTTTGGAACAGGTGTAAAGAAACTATTGAAAATTCCCTAAAGTCTTTTATAAAAGAGGGATATAAATTGAATACTGAGGAGTATAAATTTTCAATATTATTAGCAAATCCAGAAAGCCCTTATACAATATTAAGTGATGGATATTTTGGTGATGGTGGAATTCCAGGATATATATTTTTATCAATAGTTCCAAATGAGTACACTATTAATAGGTTACCAGTAGCACTAGCGCATGAATGTAATCACAATATTCGATTTCAATTTATAAAATGGAGTAATGACATAACTTTGGAAGAAATGATGATAAATGAAGGTCTTGCAGAAAACTTTGCAACATGGATGTTTGGAGATGATATGGTAGGACCTTGGGTTAGTAAGACTGACCTTGAAACACTGAATACCTATATAAAGCCAATAATTAAAAGTGGCTTAAAGGAAACTGGATTTCAAAATATAATATCATATCTTTATGGTGATGATATAGCTAAAATGCAAGGATATTTTCCAGTAGGACTACCTTATTGTGCAGGGTATGCCTGTGGTTACTATATGATTAAGTATTATTTAGAAAAAACAAACAAGTCAATAGTGGAGGCTACATTATTATCATATAGTGAAATTATAGAGGTAATAAGGGAGTTTTGGGATTAAATCTATAAGTTGCATAATATAAAAAAGATTATGCAATTATTCTATTTTTGAGAAAAATAAATTGACAATGATTTGTAAGAAATATACAATAATATATATAAAGAAATATTTCAATGATAAAATTTTGAAGATTTCATATCTAGTGTATCTAATACTACATGCTAGTTTCTTATTACTTATCTAAATATTATGTATTTCATAGTTACCTGTAAATTTACTATAAAAATATGAAATACACTAAATAATCGACTGAAAAATGAAATACTAATTAAATAAAATTCAAACTATAAAGATTAAATGAATATAATTAAAGTAAATATATAAAGTTGAGTATAATACTCAACTTTTAATAGATTGTTAAATTTTAATTACACTTTGTACAATATAACTTATATCATATTGATACTTAAAGAAGCAGTATAATTGCAGATATAATTTAATCTGTAAAATTTATATGAAATGGAGATGATGCTATGACAGAATTGATGATTATAAGTGGGTTAGTGCTATTGATTTGTATAACCTCAAGCAAGGTATTATATAAATTTGGAGTACCAATATTATTGATTTTTATCTTATTGGGCATGTTATTTGGGTCTGATGGAATGGTAGGAATCTATTTTGATAACTATGAGTTAACAAAGCAATTATGTTCTATTGGATTGATATTTATAATGTTTTTTGGAGGGTTTGGAACAAACTGGAACATGGCTAAACCAGTTGCAGTACCTTCCATACTGATGTCTTCATTAGGTGTAATAATTACAGCAGGTGTTACAGGTATCTTTTGTTACATGGCAATAGGAACTAGTTTATTTGAAGGTTTGTTAATTGGAGCAATTGCAGCTTCAACAGATGCTGCATCTGTATTTGCTGTATTACGTTCTCAAAAACTAAACTTAAAAGGTTCTCTTGCTTCATTATTAGAAGTTGAAAGTGGAAGTAATGACCCAATAGCATATATGTTAACATTAATTATTTTGACATTGATGAATAATTCTGGAGTAGAACTTATTATCCCAATGGTAATAAAACAAATAACTTTTGGATTGGCAATAGGATTTATATTGGCAAAATTATCTGTTTATATTTTGAGAAATTCAAATTTTGAGATAGAAGGATTTTATACTATATTTATTACAGCTATTGCGTTACTTTCTTATGCACTTAGTGAGTATGTTGGAGGAAATGGATATTTAAGTGTATATATTTCAGGTATCATTATAGGTAATAGTAAGATACCTCATAAAAGAAGTCTAGTTCATTTCTTTGATGGAATTTCATGGATTATGCAAATAATGTTATTCTTTATGTTAGGATTGTTGTCCTTCCCTTCAAAACTACCAAGTGTATTTGGTATAGCAATGGCCATATCTATATTTATGATAATTATTGCAAGACCATTAGCCACATTTATAACTCTAGCAAAATTTAAATTTTCAAACAAAGAAAAATTGTTTATATCATGGGTAGGTCTTAGAGGTGCTGCATCAGTAGTTTTTGCAATTTATGCAGTTACTCAAGGAGTAGTCATAGAGAATGATATATTTCATATAATATTTTTCATAGCGTTACTTTCAGTAGGACTACAAGGTACGTTAATACCAACTGTAGCAAGGAAGTTAGACTTGGTTGATGATAATACACCTGTATTAAAAACATTTAATGACTATGATGGTGAAATTAGTTCTAAACTTATAGAAGTAAATATAGACGATGATAGTAAGTGGGCTGGCAAGAGTATAATGGATTCTAATATACCAGAGGACATATTAATAGTTATGATAAAACGAAAAGAGCAGGTTTTAGTACCTAAAGGGTCAACTGTTATAAAAAGAGGGGATACTTTAGTATTAAGTGGAGACAGAATTGAAGAATTAATATAATTATAATTTATTTAATATTGACTTTAACCTAAGGGTAAGGCTTAAACTTAAATTAATCAAATCTAATGCGCAGGTGATGAGATGTTTTCTATAGGAATGTTTTCTAAAATAAATAAAATAACTACAAAGACACTAAGGTATTATGAAGATATAGGGCTGTTAAAACCAGAATACGTAGACGAATTTACAAAATACAGATACTATACAACAGAACAATTACCAAAATTGCATCAAATAATCACCTTAAAACAAATGGGCCTATCACTAGTTGAAATAAAAGAAATAATAGAAAAGCCTGAAGAGGTGGAAAAGATTTTAATAAACAAAGAAAAAGATATATTAGATGTAATGAGGAATGAAGAATATAAGCTTATTAAACTACGTAATTACCTTAAAAACTTAAAAGGAGAAGTCGATATGAATAATGTAATTATTAAGTCCCTACCAAAAGTTAAAATTGCTTCTATGAGAAAAGTATTAAAGAATTATGATGAGCTTTTCAATTTGTTTCCAAACGTAATGGCTGGAGAAATGATGAAATCAGGATGCACATGTATGGTTCCAGACTATTGTTTCAATATATATCATGATGGTGAATATAGAGAAACAGATATGGATGTTGAGATGTGTCAAGCGATAAATGACCTAAAAGAAGACACAGATTTATTAAAATTTAAAGAAATAGACGAAGTTGAAAATGCAGTTTGTATATTGCATAATGGGCCATATTCAACATTAGGAAAAACTTATGCAGATGCATTTAAATGGATACAAGATAATAAATATGAAGTAATAGGGCATTTTAGGGAATCTTATATAGATGGTATATGGAATAAAGAAAATGAAGAAGAATGGTTAACAGAAATCCAGATACCTGTGAAACATATTTTATAATAAATTAAAATAATATATAAGTAATTAAGTAAGGTCTGTCTAAATAAAAAGATAGACCTTATTTTTATCATATATAGATTTAGATAGAACTGACAAGATAATACTAAATGAAAGGTATTTTAAAATAGATAGTTTTCCTAAAATGATGGATATAGAGTCTCCACATAGTATCCTTGATGTATTTTGGGATTTAGATAAAGTAAAAGATAAGTATTTTATACAAGAAAATAAGTTTTTAAGGGCACTATTAATTATAATGAGTTACAGTAAATAAATAATAATTGCAAGTGAATATTTTGTAAGTGAAAATAAAAAACATATAAAAATAGCACTAAGTAAAAAGGAGAGGACATATCTAGAACAATTAAGTGATACCTTATTTGATTTTGAAGAAATAGGGTATAATTATTATATAATTGATGCTCTTATGAAGTTGGCACTAAGAGAAAGAGTTTCTCTCTATATATATCTGTTGGATTTGGAAATAGGATTAGAAATAAATGGATTATTTAGCAATGTATATATGGGGTTAAATGGAAGTATAGATATAGTTAAGTATATTTGCAGTGTAGAAGGCTTATATGTAAGATAGAGTATCAATTGTATAAAATAGTAATTCTAAGAATAGTAGGTGATTGTATGGAAATATTTGCAATAGGACATTCAAATTATCCATTTGATAAGCTTATTAATATGATAAAAAAATATAATATAAATTGTGTAGTTGACATTAGAGAAACTCCATATTCTAAATATAATATTCAGTATAATAGAGAAACATTCAATGAATCACTAAGAAAGGCTGGATTTGTATATATATACATGGGTAAGGAATTTGGGGCAAAAAGAACTAATAAAGATGTATATACACAAGAAGGTTATGCAGATTTTGAAGAGGTAATAAAGGAAGATATATTTTCAAAAGGAATAGAGAGATTAAAAAAGGGATGTCAAATGGGTTATAAAATAGTTTTATTAGGTGCAATGCAAGAGCCTATAAGATGTCATAGAAGTATTTTATTAGGAAAAATATTAAATAAAGAAGGTTTCGATGTAAAATATATAATGCATGAAGGACATTTAGCATCTCAAGAAGATATAGAAGAGTCATTGTTAGATAAGTATTTTAGTGATAGAAAACAACTTAGTATTGATAATTTGTTAGGAAATGCATTAACAAGAGAAGAGATGATAAAAGAAGGTTATAGATTAGCTAATAAAGAAATAGGATATAGAACAGAAAAAATAGGTAAGTAAAATATATTAACTACCCAAAAACTTAAATACTATTTAATAAGAAAAGTTATTATAAATTTGTAACAGTTAAACATGATGTACTAGCTAAGGTCGTTATGTTAAATTAATATTATTATCTAAAGGGTTACATTGTTTTAAAGAGCACATCATGTTGTACTGTTAAAAAATAAAATCTCTAATATTGCCATAATCAACTGTTCTATTAAGAGTAGGATGGCTAGATATAAATCTAACTGTAATCTTTGAGTTTAACAAACAAGGATTTGAAGTTAAAAATATTCTATCTCCATTGACAATAGAAGTAATAGCTACTGGTAAAATATCAACAAAGGTATCATATCTATTTCTAGCAATTTGATAAGGATAGTTTCCTACAAAAACAAATAGATTTAAGTCATATATATTATCAATGAACCAAGCCCATTGACCATAAACTTTGTCAATACTTACTGTACCTAAACCAAGTGTATCAAAGTATGTTGCTATAGTTAAATAAATATTTTCCATGTTTTCTAAGTATGAAACAGTATATCTTCTGAAACGTATAGGTGCTGTGGCAGAAATAGGGTAAACCATATTTACATTTAAATTATTAGCATTCAAATTAACCAAATTATCACATCCTAAAAAGAGTCTATAAGATACAATATTTAAATTGATGTGATTTTGTTACAGATATATTATAAGATTTTATAAATTTGTTTTTAGTAGATGTGACTTAAATGACCATGTCCATTACAAAAAATTTTATGAAGCTAATAAAAAATATGTTTATTGTTATTGTTATATAATAGTGGTACAATATTATCGAAATACAGTGATTGCATTTGATATCCAGCTATATTAATCGGTTAATTTAACTCATAAATATTTTAAATCTAGTATCCATAAAAAATAATAAACATAAGATAATTATAAAGATATACTGTGTTCAAATGATATTAAACAAGATTTATATTATTTGAACACAGTATATTATAACGTTAAAAATACAATTCTAAACCTTATGGTATCAATTCATAGTTCGATAAAATAATTAAAAATTAAATTTATATAAAGAGGGAAAAGAGGAAAAGGGATGTTTATAAGGAAGAATGTTATAAAATTAGCGATTCCTATAATGATAGAGCAGACATTTGTTATGCTTCTAGGGGTATTTAATACAATGATGGCAGGTCATATTGGGGAAGAGGCTGTATCTGCAGTTGGAATGGTTGATTCAATCAATAATATATTTATATCTGTATTTGCTGCGCTATCTGTTGGTGCTACTGTTGTTGTAGCTCAACAAATAGGAAAAAGAGATACTGAAAAAGTAAATGAAACTATCAAGCAAGCATTAATATCTGGTGTAATATTATCACTTACAATAACAATATTAATGTGGATTTTTAGAACAGGTGTAATCAATTTGTTTTATGGTTCAGCAGAAGAATTGGTAAAATCAAATGCAAAACTGTACATAGAGTTTACATTATTCACCTATCCATTTATTGCAACACAGCAGATAGCAAATGGTATTCTAAGGGGTTGTGGAGATGTAAAGAAACCTATGTATGTGACTATGTTTATGAATATAGTAAATGTAACATTAGGATATATACTTATATATGGTGTTGATTTAAATACTTTAGGGATAAATTTACAAACACCTTCTTATGGCATAACAGGAGCAGCTATGTCTATTGCCATAGCTAGAATAATTGGATGTATAGTTATTATAAGAGCTTTATTTAAAGGAAATGAATTTATATCTATAGGTAAAATATTTCCATTTAAGATTGATGTTGAAACTCAAAAATCTATATTTAATATAGGTATACCAGCAGGGGTTGAACAATTACTTTTTAATGCAGGTAAATTGATTGTTCAAGTATTTATAGTTACTATGGGAACATCAGCAATTGCATCAAACGCAATAGGAATGTCAATTGCATCTATTATAAATGTAATTGGAAATGCATTAGCCCTGTCTGCTACGACTTTGGTGGGGCAATATATAGGACGGGGAGACATAAAAGGGGCTAAGAGCACTTTGTTATATCTAACTAAATTTGCAACAGTTTGTTTATTTGTAGTAGGTGCTATATTTATACCAATTGCACCATGGATTTCAAGCATGTATACTCAAAACTCTAATGTAATTGATGTATCAACACAATTAATTCGAAGTGATTGTTTAGCTATGGTAATATGGCCTATATCCTTTGTACTATCCGCAGGTCTAAAAGGAGCTGGAGATACTAGATATACAATGATGACAGCTGTAATAGGAATGTGGATTTTTAGGATTTTTACAGGCTACGTATTAGGGGTTGTATTAGAATTTGGAGTGCTAGGAATTTGGATAGGTATGTATACAGATTGGCTTGTTAGAGGAACCTTATATTGTTTAAGATTAAGAGGAACGAAGTGGCTAAAACATAAAGTTGCATAGAATATAAAAAATCACTTTTAGATAGTAAATTCTATTTAAAAGTGATTTTTTATTTAGAGAATATCATAATTATAAGTATGATATATAGAAAAATTAAAATATGTAAATTAAGGCTATAATTATATGGATACTATAAATTATATATTGTATAGAATTACATAATTTGGCGATAAATATTATAAGTATATATCTATAGAAAATAATATATATGGGTATATTATTAAATATAAAAAATATTAGATATTTATTTAATAATAAAGGTGGGTATTTTTATGATAAATAAAATAGGAAAAATAACTCTCTATGTAAATAATCAAGAGGATGCAAAATTGTTTTGGACAGAAAAATTAAACTTTGTGGTAACTTATGAAAAAGAAATGGGTCCAAATATGAAATGGGTGGAAGTAGCACCAAGTAAAAATGAATTTACAACATTTGTATTGTATGATAAAAATTTGATGATGAAGCAAAATCAAGATGTAAGTTTATCGCATCCATCAATAATTTTAAGTACAAGAGATATTAATGGAACTTATGAACAGATGGCAAAGAATAAAGTTGAAGTAGGAGAATTAATGGAGATGCCTTATGGAAGAATGTTTTCTTTTAAAGACCAAGATGGAAATTCTTACTTAGTCAGAGAGGATAAATAATTTTGCAAAGTGTTAAATTTACTCAATATCTGATATAATTAGAGACAATAATAATTATAATTTAGTATTAAACTATAATTATATAGTTAAAAATCAATTGTAAAATTTGAGTAGAGGTGATGAAATGTTTAAGAAAATGGCAGTGCTAAAAGATATAGCAACTAAAATAGGACGTAAAAAAGCGTATGAATTATTAGAAATGGTTGAAGGTAATGACGCTTTTGTAGCTGAAGTAAAAATAAAAAAGAATGGGATTGAATCTAAAAAAGAAGAAATTATGTTAAAAGATAATCAAAAAATAATACTAGAGTATATAGAAGGTTAATTTTTAGATACATATATAATTAAATAATACTGATTTTTAAAGATGAGTTAGAAAAACTCATCTTTTTTATTTTTTAATAAATTTGTTTTATATTTAATATATATTTTATCCCTTAGAGTTGCTGAGATATAAAAAGTACTGATATAATAAAAGAATGGATATAAATGTAATATTTTACAGAAAAGAGGGGTATTATGCTTGAAATAAAAAATCTTTCCTTTAATGTCGAGTCTAACAATGAGGAGCTAGGAATAATAAATGATGTTAGCCTTTCATTTGAAAAAGGCAAACTTATTGTTATCACAGGTCCAAATGGTGGAGGAAAATCCACAATTGCTAAGCTTATTATGGGAATTGAAAAAGCCACTAGTGGTCAAATACTTTTAGATGGAGAAGATATAACTAATCTTAGTATCACAGAAAGAGCAAAAAAAGGAATAGGATACGCATTTCAACAACCACCAAGAATAAAAGGTATGACAGTTGAAAACCTGCTTACTCTTGCTCATGGAAAACCATTGTCTACTGATGTGTGTTGTCAATATCTTACAGATGTTGGATTGTGTTCAAAAGATTATTTAAATCGTGAAGTTGATAACTCTCTTTCTGGAGGGGAAATGAAAAGAATCGAGATAGCAACTCTTTTTGCTAGAGATTTAAAGGTTTCTATATTTGACGAACCTGAAGCAGGTATAGACCTTTGGAGTTTTGGAAAGCTTAATGAAAGTTTTAAGAAAATTCATGGGGAATCTGACCAAACTATAATCATAATTTCTCACCAAGAAAGAATATTAGAGTTAGCTGATGAAATAATTGTTTTACAAGATGGTTCAGTAAAAAGCCATGGAACAAAAGATGCTATATTACCTGAAATCATGTGCCAAGTTAATTCAAATTGTGAATTAATGAAAGATATGAATTAATTAGAAAGGAAGGCAAATTAAATGAACAAAATAGACTTAAATCTTTTAGAAAAAGTTGCTGAACTTCGTGGAACTCCATTAGGAGCATACAATATACGTAAAAATGGACAAGGTATAGAAAGACATTCAACTGAAAATGTAACTATAGCTCCAAAGACTGATAAACCTGGAATTGATATTATAGTAAAACCAAATACTAAAGGAGAAAATGTTCATATACCAGTAATAGTAACAGAAGCTGGTGTACAAGACATGGTTTATAATGATTTTGAAATTGGAGAAAATGCGGATGTTGTTATAATTGCTGGTTGTGGTATACATAATTGTGGTAATGATGACAGTGAACACAATGGAATACATAGATTCTTCTTACATAAAGGAGCTCGTCTAAAATATGTGGAAAAACATTATGGCGAAGGTGATGGAGAAGGAAAAAGAATTTTAAATCCAGTTACGATTGTTAATATGGGCGAAGATTCATATTGTGAAATGGAAACAATTCAGATTAAAGGTGTTGATTCAACTAAAAGAGAAATGGATGCTACTTTAGGTAAAGGAGCAAAGATAGTTGTATTTGAAAAGTTGTTAACTCATGGAAATCAAGTTGCAGAATCTAATATGAAGGTTATATTGGAAGGTGAAAATTCTTCTGCTCAAGTAATTTCTCGTACAGTTGGTCAAGATAACTCTAAGCAAAAGTTTAATCCTTGTGTTATTGGGGATTCTCTTTGTTCTGCACATGTTCAATGTGACTCAATAATTATGGGCAATTCTCAAATTAGTGCGATACCTGAAATTGTTGCAAATCATCCAGATGCTCTTTTAGTACATGAAGCAGCAATTGGAAAGATTGCAGGAGACCAAATTTTAAAGATGATGACATTAGGTCTTACAGAAGAAGAAGCAGAACAACAAATACTAAATTGTTTTTTAAAGTAAGTCCAAGTTTTTATTTAATTTAATATAATTAATATAGTATAATATAATGAATAAGTCTAGAATATTTTTATTTTTAGACTTATTTTCTTTATGTAAGAAAAAACTATTAGAGAAATTATACTGTAATTAGGATGTGGAATAAATGAAAAACTTACTTATAAGAAATGGGACAATAATATCTCCAAAGGATGGTATCAAATTTGAAAAAAGAGATATCTTAGTTTTACATGGAAAGATATATGATATTGGATTAAATCTTAAAGAAATGATAAGAAAAGAAAAAATACTCATAAACAAAGAGTTTGAGATAATAAATGCTAATAACATGTATATTTCTCCTGGATTTATAGATGTTCATACCCATTGTTATAAGAGAAAATTACCTACAGGTATGGATTCTGATTCAATTGGAATTGAAAAAGGTTCAACAGTTATATTTGATGCAGGTACAGCAGGTCCTGTAAATTACTACGATTTTAAGAAAAAATATATGGATGAATGTAAGACTGAAGTATATTCATTTTTAAATGTAACTAATGAGGGATTAAATATATTGAATGAATCAACATCTTTAGATGTTATAAATTTTGATAACATTGAGTCCATTGTAGAAAAAAATATGGAAAAGATAAAGGGTATAAAAGTAAAAGCAAGTAAATTTCAATCTAGTACAGATGGTATAGATATAATTAAAAAGTCAAAACAAATTGCAGAAAAATTAAATTTACCATTAGTGGTATATATAGGGGAGTATCCATCATATATAGATGAAGTAATGAATATTTTAGGAAAGGGAGATATAGTTACACCTGTATATGGAAATAGCACAAATGGAATATTTAATGAATCTGGCAGCTTGAGAGAATCTGTATTAAATGCAAAAGATAGAGGTGTATTATTTGATGTATGTCATGGGTTAGAACAGTTTGATTTTGAAGTCTTTAAAAAAGCAGTAAATCAAGGATTAGAGCCAGATTTAATAAGTACAGATATGCATATAAAAAATATGAAAGATATACATTATTCTCTTTTAAATGTTGTAAATAAAATTATGGAACTTGGTATACCTCTAGAAAAATGTATAGAAAAAGTAACTGAATATCCAACAAAAGTTTTTAATTTGCAAGGAAGTCAAGGTAGGATAAAAGTTGGTGGAGAAGGCGATTTTACAATATTTACAATAGATGATAGTAAAGAAATTATAACCGATTATAATAATAATGAACTAATGCTAAATAAAAAATTGAGCTTACAATATACTATAAAATCATGGATGAAAAGTAGTGAAGTTTATAGACATTGGTATGATGGGACTGTAATAAATTAAGTCATATTGATAAAAAAGGAAAAATATGTTTAAATTAGTATATATTGGATAAATATGTAAGGAACAATAATTATAATTTTAGGGGAGGTATTTTAGTATGAAAGCATTTGTTGATAAGGATGTATGTGTAGCTTGTGGAGCGTGTATAGGAACATGTCCAGACGTTTTTAGTATGAGTGATGAAGGTCATTCAGTTGCAATTGAAGGAGAAATACCAGCAGAATTACAGGATTTATGTAAAGAAGCAGAAGAAGGATGTCCAGTTTCAGCTATAACAGTTAAATAAAACTGTTTAAATTTAGTTTAAAGACAACATATAAGATTTGATTATTATTTAAGCTATAGTATTAGATTAAGATTCTATTACTATAGCTTTTTAAAATAGATAAACTCAAAAGATAAAGTATTATTTTTATAAAAAGTGGAGGATTTAAATATGAAAAAAAATTATGAAATAGTGTTATTTGACCTGGATGGAACACTTACAGACCCTAAAGAAGGGATAACAAAGTCTATTCAATATTCTTTAAGTAGTTTTGGGATAGAAGAAGAATTGGATAACTTAGAACAATTTATAGGGCCACCCCTACATGCTACTTTTAAAGACTATTATAAATTTGAAGATGAAAAGGCAACAGAAGCTGTTGAAAAGTATAGAGAATACTTTTCTGACAGAGGAATATTTGAAAATAAAATTTATAAAGACATAAAAGAGACTTTAAAAATACTTTATGAAAATGGAAAAACATTATTATTGGCTACTTCTAAACCAACAGTTTTTGCAGAAACAATACTTAAATATTTTGGTATAGATAGATATTTTAAATATATCGCAGGCAGTAATCTTGATGGTACAAGAGTAAATAAAAATGAAGTTATAGAATATGTGTTAGATTTGTGTGATGTAACAGATAAAGATAAGGTCATTATGATTGGCGATAGAAAATACGATATAATTGGAGCTAATAAAATAGGTGTAGATTCTATAGGTGTATTGTATGGATATGGCTCTTTTGATGAGATTAGTAAAAGTAATCCTACTTATATTGTCGAAAGTGTTAAATCTATAAAAGATATTTTGCTATAAATATCTTTTATAGACAAAAACAATACAAAATGGTGTAGCATATTTAAAAATATGATATTATAATTAAGGAAGCCATTTAAAAAAGAGGAGGATGCACTTGAAATGAAATCTATTTTAATCATGGGTGGAAGCGACTTTATAGGTTCTGCACTTGCTAAGCGTTTAATTAAATGTGGGTATCAAATAGATATACTTACGAATGGTAAAAAGGAAATAGATTATAAAGGTTTTAGAGAGCACTTAATTTGCGATAGAAAAGTACGCAAAGATATGGAAAACATTATCAATGGAAGACAGTATGATTACATATATGATATGACAGCATATACAAAAGAGGATGTTGGTAATCTTATTGATTTTGTAAACTTAGATAATTTAAAAAAATACATAGTATTGTCAGCAGGAGCCGTATACAAAGATAGTGGAAGAAATGTAAAAGAAGATAATGAAAAAGGTGAAAATGAAAATTGGGGTAAATATGGACTTAACAAAAAAGAAACAGAAGATTTTGTTATAAATAGCTCTATACCATATATAATTATTAGGCCAACTTATATATATGGGGAAAATAATAATTTGTATAGAGAATATTATTTCTTTGAAAAAATAGAAAAAAACGAAAAAATACCAGTACCTAAAGGAAAACAAGTAAGCAATCAATTTATATATATTGGGGATTTAGTAAAAGTGCTAGAAAGTGTAATGAAAAATTCTCATGTAAGAGAAGCGTATAATGTAACAAATCCACAGTTAATATCTTGGGATGAACTTATATATACATGTGGAGAAGTTATTGGGAAGGAACCTATTATAAAATATGTAGACATGGAAAAAGTTGAGTTTAGAGAGAGAACTTACTTCCCATTTAGAAATATAGACTTTAATCTAGATATAAATAAGCTTATTGAACATGGTCTTTATATACCAAATATTTTATTAAAAGAAGGTCTTACAAGAACATATAAATGGTTTTTAGCTAATAAACCAAAATTACACGATAGAAAAATGGACAAAGTTGAGTCTGTAATTCAAATAGTTTAAGATAATAAATAAGTAGGTAAATACTTTGAAATTAAAGATAAAACGTTTTTTAAAATTTTTTATATTGATATTTGTTTTAATTTTTATATACTCAGTTGCAATAGAACCGAGTCTATTAATTGTGAAAAAATATAATATAAATGAAGATGGAAACATGATTAAAGAAAATATAGTAAAAAATGAGAATGAGACTATAAAAGTAGTTCAGATTTCAGATACTCAAATAGGCAGTTTTTATTCAACTAATAAACTCAAAAAAGTAGCTAATAAGGTGAATGCCTTAAATCCAGATATATTAGTATTTACTGGAGATTTAATTGATTATTCTAATAAAAATCCAGATATAGATGAAATTACAAAGATTTTATCTAGTATGAATGCAAGGTTAGGAAAATTTTCAGTATTTGGTAATCATGATTATATGTATGAACTTCCTAGGTATTATAGACAAATTATGAAAAATTCTAACTTTCATCTTTTAGTTAATGAAAGTAAGAAAATAAAACTTGAAGACAATAAGTATATTAATATACTTGGAGCTGATGAGATATTAAATGGTAATCCAAATATACAAGATTTGGAAAGTAAAACTGATTATAATAGTTTTAATTTATTGCTAGCGCATGAACCAGATTTGGTAGATATGCTCAGTAAAGATACAATGAATTTAGTTTTATCTGGACATAGTCATGGCGGTCAAATAAGATTGCCTTTCAAGGGAGCTTTAGTCACTCCTCCATATGGAAGGAAATACACTAAAGGATTTTATGATATAAAAGGAAATCATCTATATGTGAGTTCTGGTCTTGGAAGTACAAAGTTGCCGTTTAGATTTTTTAATGTACCAGAGATAGTCGAATTTAATATTCTAATCTAGCATAGAATATTGTTTTTATGAAATATAGAGGGATAGAAATTTTAAGAATAAATTGAGTTAAGAATATAAAAAGTTTAAGTTATAGTTAATGCATTTATTAGAATCGATAATAATATTAATAACTATTAAAATATAGATATAAAAAATAATAAAAATATAAAAGATTATAATATAGCAAGATTGTGTCAATTATAAATAGAGAGTATTTATAATTAATACAATCTTGCATTTCTTTATATAAAGATATTAATTTTTATACAATGTATGAAAGCGATTTAATGTTATATTTAAATTATTTTAAATAAATATTTTTTATCTTTTCTTTATCCCATATAAAAAGTTTTTCTGAATTATTTAAAGCTCCAAATACATTCCTTTTAAAATCTGGCATTTCTTTATTTAAATTAGCAATAAGATTTTTTATGTATTCTCTCCTAGTATGGCCATTTGCAGGACATAGATTTGCTATGATAGGATAGTTACACTCCTTTGAAATCTTCTTAGTCATATATTCTTCTATGTAAATCATAGGTCTTATAACAGTTAAATCTTGTCTATCTAAATATGTCTTTGGTGAAAAACAATTAACTCTTCCTTCATAAAACATAGACATTAAAAATGTCTCAATAGCATCATCCTTATGGTGTCCTAGAGCTACTTTGTTGCACCCAAGTTTCTTTGAGTTGTCATTTAAAGCACCTCTTCTTAAATTAGCACATAATGCACAAGGATTTTTTTCTTTTCTTATATCAAATACGATTTCTTTTATATTAGTTTGAAATTCATAAAAAGGTACATTTATTTCCTCGCATAACTTATTTAATGGAGAGTTATCAATTCCACCAGTATTTAGTGTTACAGCTATTAATTCAAACTTTTGTGGAGAAAATCGTTGATAATTTTTAAGTATATGAAGTAATGTCAAACTATCTTTTCCACCAGAAAGACCAACTGCAATTTTATCATTTTCTTGTATCATATCAAAGTCTTGTATAGCCTTACGGGCTTTACTAAGAAGTTTTTGCATAGTCATTTTTAGCACCATCCTTTATTTGAAAATATAAACTTAAGAATAACTTAAGGTTTACTTATAAAATACTTAAAACTTATACTCTAAAATTAACATTAACAAACATAACAAAGGAGACGATTTAACCATGAAAAAATTAAAATTGATGTTAGCGATTATAGTAGTAGTATTTATAAGTATGTTTATAGTTAAAGATAAAATTCTGAAAGATGAAGAACAGACTGGAACTGCTCAATTTGCTTCATCAGAAGATGCTGAAGCAAATTCTCAGAAAAAAAATCACTCAAACAGTATAGCAGATAATATATTATTGGTAAACAAGACAAATGAACTTAGTAAAGATTATATGCCAAAAGATATTACTAAAGTAAATATAGAGTTTGTTCCAGAAGCTACTGAAGAGGAAAAACAAATGGCAGGAGAACCTGCAAAAGCAGTAGAAGACTTAGTTAGACAAGCTAACGAAGAAGGAATACAGTTTCTAGGGTCTTCAGCATATAGGTCTTATGATACTCAACAAGATACTTATACAAGAAGAGTAAATTCTCAAGGTCAGGAAAAAGCCGATGCATATGTAGCAAAACCTGGACATAGTGAACATCAATCTGGACTGTGTATTGACTTGACAAATCCAGAAAGATGGTTTGTTGGAAGCACAAAAGAAGCCATATGGTTGGCAGAAAATGCTCATAAATTTGGATTTATAATAAGATATCCTAAAGGTAAAGAAGATATAACAGGTACAGCATATGAGCCATGGCACATTAGATATGTGGGTAAGGATGTCGCTGAGGAAATTTATTCAAAAGGGTTAACTTTGGAAGAATATTTACAAAGCAAATAATAAAACAACATAACATAAATTGTATAATATTACTAAATGTAATATAAATAAATTTGATAGATTAGACTACTTTAAGTATAGTATAATTTTAGATGAGTAAGAACTATATTAAAGTAAGTTAGGATGTGAAAAAGTGAAAGATACAATTCTTGTTGTGGATGATGAAAAGGAAATAAGAGACCTTGTAGAGATATATCTTTTAAATGATGGATATAATGTAATTAAAGCTAAAGATGGACAAGAAGCTTTAGATATTTTAAAAAAAGAAAATATTCATCTGATGGTATTGGATATAATGATGCCAAAGATGGATGGGATAGCAGTTTGTAGAAAAGTTAGAGAAAGTTTAAATATACCAATACTTATGCTGAGTGCAAAATCAGAGGATATGGACAAGATACAAGGAATAATGACGGGTGCAGATGACTATCTAACAAAGCCATTTAATCCACTTGAACTTACTGTGAGAGTAAAAGCATTACTTAGAAGAGCGTATTATTTTAGTGGTACTGACAAAGAAAATAAAGATGTCATAGAAGTAGGAGTGGTGTTAATAGATAAGGAAAAACATAGTGTAACAGTAGCTGGCAAGGATATATTTTTGACATCAAGAGAATTTGATATCTTGTATTTACTAGCAAATAATAGAGGTAGAGTATATAGTACAGAAGAGATATTTGAAAAAGTGTGGAAAGAACAATACTACCAATCTAACAATACTGTAATGGTTCATATGAGTAGGATAAGAGATAAAATTGAAAAGTATACAGATGGAGAAAAAATAATTCATACTGTATGGGGGGTAGGATATAAAATTGAAAAATAAGAGTGTATTAAATTATATGTTTCGCCCTATAGTAGACTTTATAATAAGTTGTATTATAACCCTAATGATT
Source organism: Clostridioides sp. ZZV15-6597 (assembly GCF_020657815.1). NCBI lineage: Bacteria > Bacillati > Bacillota > Clostridia > Peptostreptococcales > Peptostreptococcaceae > Clostridioides > Clostridioides sp. ZZV15-6597. The sequence goes on from NZ_JAGWCT010000010.1 coordinate 18,087, forward strand.
ATGTTAACAAGTGTATATATAATAAAGATATTATATATGAGAACTACTTTATCTACGATTAATTACCTTATGCGTAGTTTAAGAGACATTAGAGCTGTTATAGGAGACAGTACATTATATTCTGTTTTATTTCTGACAGCATCATTATCAATTTATTCATTAATGTCATACAAGAGAAATAAAAAACTTGTAAATTTTCTAAAAGATACTGATAACAAAAATAAAAAACTAGAAATTATCATGGATGCTGTAAACTCAATGGAGGAAGGCGATTTAGAAAAAAGTATAGATATTGAGTATGAGTCAAATGGATTAAGTGATAAAAAAATTGATGAGATTGATGAACTTGCAAATAAAATCAATAGTATAGTTTATCAACTTAGAAATATAACTGTTGAAGAAAGACAAGCTCAACAGACTAAAGCGGATTTAATAACAAATGTTTCGCATGACTTAAGAACTCCTTTAACCTCAATAATGGGTTATCTGGGATTGATAGAAGATGGTAAGTATAAAGATGAAGTTCAGTTGATGTATTATGTTAATATTGCATATGAGAAATCAAAAAGTTTAAATATACTTATAAATGATTTATTTGAACTTACAAAAATGCAAAATAATACAATAAGATTAAAAAAAATAGATATAAACTTGGTAGAACTATTAAGTCAAATAGTATCTCAACTTGGATTTTATTTTAAAAAAGAATTTATGGTTAGTAGAGTTAACTTCAATGAAGAAAAATTAATTATAAATGCTGACCCAAATAAATTGGTGAGAGCTTTTGAAAATCTTATAACCAATGCTATGAAATATGGAAAAGAAGGAATTTATGTAGATATAGTAACTGCCAAAAAAGGAAATATGGCGATTGCAAAAGTTATAAATTATGGAGAACCTATTCCAGTATTAGATTTACCAAATATATTTGATAGATTCTATAGAGTTGAAAAATCAAGAAATAGAAATGATGGAGGTTCTGGATTAGGTCTTGCAATTACAAAAAATATTGTGAATTTACATGGTGGGGAAATTACTGTTTCAAGTAATATACATCAAACTGTATTTGAGGTACAGCTACCAATAATACAAGAAACTGTGCAATAAGATAAAAGTATGATTTAGATGCACAAATATTTATAGCATAAAGTGTTTACAAAAATAAAAAAGTAATATATAATTTAAGTCAGTTTAATAAGATACTTATCAAGAATTAGGGGAGAGAGTTAGCTCAGTGAACCTATACCAACCTTTTATTAGGTGGTCCTGCTAACAACGATGAGATGATTGGAAATAATATACTCTTCTTATCAATAGTGGATAGGGAGAGTTTTTTTATAGATTTAAAGTAATAAATTTTTAAGTGATAATGGAGGGTTCAAAAATGGAAAAAGTAGAAAGTTTTAAATTAGACCATACAAAAGTTAAAGCTCCTTTTGTGAGAAAGTGCAGTGTACTTGATGGAGTTAAAGGAGATAAAATAAGTAAATTTGACCTGAGATTTTTACAACCAAATGTAGAAAGCTTTGGAACTGCTGCTATGCATGGTTTAGAACATTTACTAGCAACTTATTTAAGAGAGACATTAGATGGTGTGATAGACTTATCTCCAATGGGATGCAGAACAGGATTTTATTTAATATTATGGGGAGATGTAGATGCTAAGACAGTTAAAGATGGTTTAGAAAAGGCATTAAAGAAAGTAATTGAATCTGATAAAATGCCAGCAGCTACAGCTTTAGAATGTGGAAATTATAGAGACTTATCTTTATTTGGAGCAAAAGAATATGCAAAAGATGTTTTAGATAAAGGATTTTCTCTTAATATATATGGAGAATAATTTAATTGAAAGAGAAAGTATAAGCATAAATCAAAGTGAAGTTTTAAGGTATTTACAATATAAAGGACAAGAAATAGATAAAGAACTTAAAGAAACTATTGATGAATGTATAGAAACAGCCAAAAACAAGATAAATCCTAGATATATATCTAGGATTTATCCTATCAAAATAAATAAAGATAAGATTGTAGAACTAGAGGGAACAAATTTAACTTTAAAGAGTAGGGATATATATGAACTTCTAAAAAACTGTGATGAATGTGTAATTATGGCAGCGACTTTGGGAATAGAAGTAGAAAAGGAAATAAAAAGATACTCTTACTCAGATTTAACAAAAGGACTAATAATTGATTCATGTGGAACAACAGCAATAGAAGAAGTATGTGATATTGTTCAAAACAATATAGAAAAGGTTTTTTCAGAACAAAACAAATTTATAACTATGCGATATAGCCCAGGATATGGGGACTTACCAATAGAGAAAAATATAGATATATTAAATGTTTTAAATGCTCAAAAACAAATAGGACTCACAATTACATCAAATGGGATTATGATACCAAGAAAATCAGTAGTAGCTATTATAGGCATTTCTAATTTGAAAATAGATAAATCAAAGAAAGAAAAATCGTGTGAAAATTGTAAAAACTACAGAAATTGTACATATAGAAAAGGAGCGAATTCTTGTGGAAATAAGACAATATCTAAAGGATAATATATTAATATTTGATGGTGCAATGGGAACAATGCTTCAACAAAAGGGGTTAAAAATAGGTGAAAATCCAGAAGTATTTGGTCTTCAAAATCCAGAAAAACTTATAGAGATACATACATCATATTTAGAGGCAGGCTCAAATGTAATTCTTACAAATACTTTTGGGTGTAATGAATTAAAATTAGATAGTGAATATACAGTAGAAAAAGTTATCGACAATGCCATTTTAGTGGCTAGAAAAGCTATAGAAAATGTAGATAACACTAAACCTAGATATGTAGCACTAGATATTGGTCCTATAGGAGAAATGTTAGAGCCTATGGGAACTTTAAGCTTTGACAGAGCATATGAGATATTTAAAAGACAAGTATTACAGGGTGTTAAATCTGGAGCTGATGTAATAGTAATAGAGACTATGATGGACTTATATGAAGCTAAAGCTGCTGTTTTAGCGGCTAAGGAGAATTCTGATTTACCTGTTTTCTGTACTATGACATTTGATGAGAGTGGGAGAAGTTTTACTGGATGTATGCCAGAAAGTATGGTTGCTACAATAGAAGGGCTGGGGGTTGACGCAATAGGAGTAAACTGTTCATTAGGTCCTAAACAACTCTTACCAATAGTAAAAAAAATCGTGTCAAGAGCTTCAATACCTGTAATGGTTCAAGCAAATGCAGGTTTACCAAATATAGTTGATGGAGAAGCTATATATGATGTTGATGCGAAGGAATTTTTTGAGGGAGTCAAAAAATTTGTTGAAGCTGGAGCAACTATAATAGGCGGATGTTGTGGCACAAATCCAAGCTTTATAAAAGAAATATCTGAAAATATAAGTTCTGTTAAAAAGGGAAGTACCAAAAAGATTGATAAGTGTGTAGTTTGTTCGCCATCAAAATTTGTTGAAGTAGAATCGCCTACAGTTGTCGGAGAAAGATTAAATCCAACAGGTAGAAAATCTTTACAAGAAGCTTTAAAAAATGAAAATTTAGATTATGCAATAAATTTAGGGCTAGAACAAGTAAGTGCTGGGGCACAAATATTAGGTGTGAATGTTGGTTTGCCAGAAATAGATGAAAAGAAATTAATGCCAAAGTTAATAAAAGAGATTCAAGCAGTAGTAGACACACCATTACAAGTCGATTCTTCCGATGTAGAGGCTTTAGAACAAGGTCTTAGATATTATAATGGTAGAACAATCGTAAACTCTGTAAACGGCAAAGAAGAGTCTTTAGAAAGTATATTACCAATAGTTAAAAAGTATGGTGCATGTGTGGTTGGTCTTGCATTAGACGAAAAAGGTATACCTAAAAAAGCTGAGGAAAGATTTGAAATAGCAAAAAAAATAGTTGATAGAGCAGTTTCTTATGGAATAAAACCAAAAGATATATTTATAGATTGTTTATCACTAACTGTTTCAGCTCAACAAGAGGAAGCAATAGAAACTATAAGAGCCATAACAATGGTTAAGACATTAGGGGTAAAAACTATACTAGGGGTTTCAAATATTTCATTTGGACTTCCAAATAGAAAAGCACTTAATGCCTCTTTTTTAACGCTAGCTTTAGGAGCAGGGCTTGACTTAGCAATTATAAATCCAAACGAATATAGCATGATGGAGGCTGTTAATTCTTTTAGAATCTTAAATAATACAGATAAAGGATGTATAAATTACATAAATCAATATAGCAATATAAATAATTCAAAACAGTCTGATTCCACTGTTAAAGCTAATAAAGATTTGTCACTAGATGTTTTAGTTGAAAGAGGATTCAAAGAAGAAGCCAAAAATGTAACATTGAATCTTTTAAAAGAGAAGGATGAAAATTATATATTAGATAAAATTTTAATTCCAGCTCTTGATAGAGTAGGAAAGAAATACGATAGTGGAGACATCTTTTTACCACAACTGATTCAATCAGCAGAAACAGTAAAAACTTCACTAAATACAATAAAAGAAACCTTACTAAGTAGAAATAGTGACAATGTATCTAAAGGAAAAATAATAGTTGCTACAGTAAAAGGGGATATTCATGATATTGGAAAAAATATAGTAAAAATAATGCTAGAGAATTATGGATATGAAGTTATAGACTTAGGAAAAGATGTTCCAATTGAAGAAGTAGTAGAGGTTGCTAAAAAAAGAAATATAAAGTTAGTGGGATTGAGTGCACTTATGACTACAACTGTTCAAAGTATGAAAGATACAATTCAAGCATTAAGAGATAATGAAATAAATGCAAAGGTATTTGTAGGTGGTGCAGTTTTGACAGAGGAATATGCTGAGGAAATGGGAGCTGACTATTATTCAAAAGATGCAAAATCTGCTGTTGAGATAGCAAAGTTAAATTTTTAGCATGGAAATTAAAATAAAGGTTTTACTAAACAGGATATTTTATATATAATATAAATATAAGTTTTAGAAACTTATGTCCAAAATAATAGGAATTAATCTATAATAATGAGATTAATTAATATAAAAAAATATTTATCATCAACATTAAAAAGGGCTGGGAAGTCTGGTATAACTTCCGTCAGCCCTTTTTAGTATAAAAATAAGTTAAAAAGCCCAATTGCCATTTTTAAAAATCTGTATATGTTTTCCATCATGAGTTTCTCCAACAATATCCATATCTGAAGAGCCAACCATAAAGTCAACATGTGTTAGACTATCATTTACTCCATGTTCATCCAATTCTTCATCCTTCAAATCATTTCCACCATCTAAGCAAGTCTTATAAGCAGACCCAATTGCAAAGTGGCAAGAAGCATTTTCATCATATAAAGTATTATAAAAAATAATATTTGTATCAGATATTGGAGAGTTATATGGAACAAGAGCAACCTCTCCTAGATAATGAGAACCTTCATCTGTTTCAATAAGTTTCTTTAATGTTTCTAATCCCTTTTCAGCAGAGAAATCTACTATTTTACCATCTTTGAATGTCAAAAAGAAATTATCAATTATATTTCCTCCATAAACAAGAGGTTTAGTGCTGTAAACAGTTCCATTGACTTTAAACTTGTGTGGCATTCCAAAAATCTCTTCAGTTGGAATGTTAGGATTAAAGCTTACTCCATTAGGGTCTTTAGATGCTCCACTCAACCAAATATGACCTTTTGGTAAATCCAAAGTTAAATTAGTTTTTGAAGATTTATACTTTAAAGTTTTGAAATTACTTTCATTTAAAAAATCCATTTTAGACTTTAGATTTTCATTATGTTCTTTCCATGCTTTTATAGGGTCTTGTCCATCAACTCTTGAACACTTAAATATGGCATCCCATAACTTATCTACTGCTTCGTTTTCTGATAAATTTGGAAATACTTTTTTTGCCCAATCTTTTGTTGGTACAGAAACTATACTCCATTTACATTTATCTGTTAGCGTATAAGAACGCCACTCTTTTAAAGCCTTTCCAGAAGCTTTTTGAAAGTTAGCAACTTTCTCAGGGTCAACATCTTTTAATAAATCAGGGTTTTGAGCATATACTGATAAAAATGCTCCACCTTCTTTAGCTATGTCTACATATTGATCTGCTGTCCATTTTGGAAACTCATGAAATGCTTCGTCTGGTGCATATAAATATTTAATAAGAGTACTTTCTTCATCAGACCATTCTATATATACATTTTTAGCACCATATTTATATGCTTCCTTTAGTGCACTTCTTGCAAAATCAGCACATTCAATTGGTGATTTTATAAGTAAAGTTTGACCTGGTTGTATGTTAACTCCGACCTTAATTGCTAACTCAGCATATTTTTCTAAATTTTTATTAAAATCCATATCATTCCTCCTGTATTTTTAATATTAAATAACTTATAAAATATTATATCATTAAATAACTTATAAAATATTAATATCATTACTTAGATTTTGGGTCATATTTAAAATATTTATACTCAATAGATTGAGAAATAAAAAACACTTATTTTAATTAAAATAGATTGTTTAAATATATAATTGCAACTAAGACGTTATTTTTTGTTGATAATAGTATTAAAGTAGAAATAAAAATACTTTTTTAGTGAAAAGCTATACAAGAATACCGAAAAAAACTTATAATATAATAATGAGATAGATATTTATAATGAAATAAAAAATTTTCTGGCAAAGCTTATATATGTTTAAATATAGTAGTTTATATATTATGAACAGAAGATTTCAGTTAGGAGGGCATAAATGGAGCTTTATGAAGCCATTTTTTATAGAAAATCTGTAAGAAATTTTTCCAGTACAAAACTAAAAAAGCCATTAATGGAAGAAATAAAAAGAAGTTGTAAAAATTTAGAATACTTAAATGAAGATTTAAATATTAAAGCACATGTTGTTGATAGAGGTCATATAATACACTTTTTAATGGGTAAAGAGTGTAAAGTAAAAGCACCTCATTATATAGTAGTCACATCAGATAAAGGAAAAGACTATCTACAAAATATAGGTTTTGCCACTGAAGGTATAGTCTTACGTCTTACAACGTTAGGAGTAGCTACTTGTTGGTTGGAGTCGACATTAAAAAGAGAAGATATCTTGGAATTTGTAGATATTGGCAACAAAGACCCAAGAGAAGATGAAGAAGACGATTTAGATTATTTAGCTGGAATAAAAACGGAAGAAGAAGATGAAAACAAAATAGAGAATCCATATATAATAATAGCTTTTGGATATCCGGCAAAAAATGAAGATTTATTTAGGACAAGATACGCTAGGCCTGATAGAAAACCAGTAAAAGATATCATAAATAAAATAAATAGAAATAGGAAATGGAAAGAAATATTAGAATTTACAAGAAGAGCTCCATCTGTGAAAAACTCTCAACCTTGGTATTTTCATAAAGATGAACGAGGTCTTCATCTATTTGAAAAGAAACCTAAGAAACATTGTGAAGATATGAATAAGGTTAGCTTAGGAGTAGGCTTAAGACATTTTGATATAGCATGTATAAAAAATAAAATAGATGTTTCATATGAAAAACTTCCTATAAAGAATAGAATAGGAAAGTCATATTTTATAACTGTAGTTGAACATGTAAAATCAGAAGAAGAAACTCAAGATGAAAATTTAAGTTTGGAAAAAGAAGAATCACAAAATGAATAAAATTTTGAGAGGGGATAGTATGTATGTATAAGTGTGGGAAATGTAATCTTAGAGGCTGTTCAGATGGAGATATGGATAAGCTAATGAAGATATGTCCAACTAGAGAAGTTGAGTTACAAGAAAAGGCAAAAAAACTTTATGAAGATGAAGAAAATAGAAAAATAGCTTATAATGCTGGATTAATTGAAACAGAGGGATACTGTCAATATACTAGGTTAAAAGAGATTATAGAGTTTGCTAAAAAATGTGACTATAAAAAAATTGGTATAGCGTTTTGTATTGGTTTAAAAAGAGAAATGCAAACAGTACAAAAGGTATTTGAACATCATGGATTTGAAGTGTTTTCTGTGATATGTAAAAATGGAGCAATGCCTAAAAGTACAGTTGGATTAGAAGCATCTCAAACGATATCAAAGTGTGCAGATGAAATAATGTGTAATCCAATAGGGCAGGCTTTGTTTTTAAATGAAGCTAAAGTTGACCTTAATATAATTCTTGGACTATGTGTTGGACATGATACATTAGCTATGAAATATATGGAAGCTCCTATAACAACTCTAATTGTCAAAGATAGAGTAACTGGGCATAATCCAGCTGCTGCGATATATAATGCAGAGTCTTATTTTGAAAAAAAATTGTTTGATAAAGATAAAGAATAATTCAAAGACTTATTGACATAAAAAGCAATTAGTGGTTTAATTATAAAAAAGATGAAACTTTAAAATATCCTTAAGATACATAAAGTTATATAAATAAAGAAAAATATTACAGCTAAATTCCTTAAATTAGTCCAGAGAGACTAAAGGGTTATAGATAGTGTTAATATATAACCTCTAGTAAATCTTCTAGAGGTTTTTGATGAGTATAAAATAAAAATTTAAATATAATAAAGTCTTTTAAACTAGTCCAGAGAGACTGGGAAAGATATCTCATAGCTAATGAATAGAGTTATGTATAGATAAAATCCTTGTGCCTCTTTTGGTGTGAGGATTTTTTTATGAGGATTTAGGCTTTATTAAAAAGGAGATGTAAAAATGATAAATGGTAAAGAGAAGCTAATAGTTGCAATTGATACTGACGAATTTGATAAAGCTAAAGAACTAATAGACAAATTAGAAGATAGTGTAGATATATTTAAAGTAGGACTAGAACAATATGTGGCTACAAAAGGAAAGACTATAGACTATTTAAAAGAAAAAGGTAAAAAAATATTTCTAGACCTTAAATTCCATGATATTCCAAATACTATGAAAAGTGCAGTAAGAGCTGCAGTAAGAGATAATGTTTGGTTAATGACAATACATGTATCAGACATGGAAGGGATGAGACAATGTGCACTAGTTGCTAAAGAAGAAGCAGAGAGATTAAATATAGAAAAACCTTTGGTGGTTGGAGTAACGGTTTTAACTTCATTAAGCAACCAAGACTTACAAGATATAGGATGTAATATGACAACAGAAGAATTGGCTATAAAGAGAGCTAAATTAGCAAAAGAATCAGGAATAGATGGAGTTGTTTGCTCAGCTCAAGAAGTAGATAAGATAGTAGAAGCGTGTGGAACTGATTTTATAACAGTTTGCCCAGGGATAAGACCTAAGTCAGCAGAAGTTGGAGACCAAAAAAGAGTTGTTACTCCATCAGATGCAATAAAAAGAGGAGCTCATTATTTAGTTGTTGGAAGACCTATAACAAAAGCAGAAAGTCCAAGAGAATCAGCTATTAATATTGTAAAAGAAATAGAAAATGCTTAGATAAAACATTTGGGAGGTAGCTTATATGAAGGGGAAATTAATTTTAGAAGATGGAACAGTATTTGAAGGAAAAGCATTTGGATATTTAAAGGAAGCTGTTGGTGAAGTTGTGTTTAATACTTCAATGGCAGGATATGGTGAACTACTGACAGATGCAACTTATTATGGACAAATAGTGACAATGACATATCCACTTATAGGGAACTACGGAATAAATTTAGAAGATGTTGAATCAAATAAAGTGCAAGTAAAAGGACTTATAGTAAGAGAAAAAAGTGACAACCCAAATAATTTTAGATGTGAAATGGATATAGACACATATCTAAAGCAAAATAAAGTAATTGGACTTGAAGGAATAGATACAAGAGCATTGACTAAGATTATTAGAAATAATGGAACAAAAAGAGGTATTATAACTTTAGAAAATGTATCATTACAAGAAGTTCAGTCTAAATTGACGGAGTGTTGCAATAAAGATTCAGTTAAAAGTGTTACAAGAAAAGAAATTGAAAATATTAAAGGGACTGGTGCTAAAGTTGTAGTTGTAGACTTTGGTGTTAAAAATAGTATATTAGATTCACTGAAAGCTTGTAACTGCGACATAACAGTAGTACCAGCAATGACTACTTCAGAAGAAATTTTAAGAATAAACCCTGACTTGATATTATTATCTAATGGGCCAGGTAATCCAGAAGATATAAATGATATAGTTGAAAATATAAAGAAATTAGTAGGCAAAAAACCACTAGCAGGAATCGGTTTAGGACATCAAATTTTGGCATTAGCATTAGGTGGAAAAACTTCAAAACTTGCATTTGGACATAGAGGAGGAAATCATCCAGTTAAATGTTTAGAAACAGGAAAAGTATTTATAACTTCTCAAAATCATGGATACAATGTTTCAGAGATGCCAGAAAATACAGAGATAACTCATGTAAATTTAAATGACAATACTATAGAAGGAATGAGACATAAGGAATTACCAATATATAGTGTTCAGTACATTCCAGAATACACAACAAAAGAAGATTTAGATTGTATATTTAATAAATTCTTAGCATTAATATAGATTTAGTATTATTTACAGATAGTAAAAACCATTTAGATAAGGAGAAAAATTTATGCCTAAATTAGATAGTATAAAGAAAACTTTAGTATTAGGGTCAGGACCAATAATAATAGGTCAAGCGGCAGAATTTGACTATTCAGGAACTCAAGCATGTCAATCTTTAAAAGAAGAAGGAATTGAAGTTGTATTAATAAATAGTAATCCAGCTACAATAATGACTGATAAAGAAGTGGCAGATAAAATATATATAGAACCATTAACAATAGAATTTATAGAAAAAATAATTGAAAAAGAAAGACCAGATAGTTTACTTGCAGGTATGGGTGGACAAACAGGATTAAACTTAGCAGTTGAGCTTTATGAAAAAGGCATACTAGATAAATACGGAGTAAAAATAATAGGTACTTCAGTAGAATCTATCAAAAAAGGTGAAGATAGAGATATATTTAGAGATGTAATGAAAGAAATAAATCAACCTGTAATAGTTAGTGATATAGTTACAGAGTTACAAGCAGGTCTTGATTATGCACTTACAATAGGGTATCCAGTAGTTGTAAGACCAGCATACACATTAGGTGGAACTGGTGGAGGTATAGCTGATACAGAGGAAGAATTAAGAGAGATACTTTCACATGGATTGCAATTAAGCCCAGTTGGACAAGTATTAATTGAAAAAAGTATAAAAGGTTGGAAAGAAATAGAATATGAAGTAATAAGAGATTCAAAAGGAAACTGTATAGTTGTATGTAACATGGAAAATATAGACCCAGTTGGAGTTCATACAGGAGATAGTATAGTAGTTGCTCCAACACAAACTTTAAGCAATAAAGAATGTGCGATGCTTAAAAAAGCATCTTTAGATATATTAAATGCAGTAGAAGTTCAAGGTGGGTGTAATGTTCAGTTTGCATTAAACCCACATAGTTTTGAATATGCAGTTATAGAGATAAATCCAAGAGTTAGTAGATCATCAGCACTAGCATCAAAAGCCACAGGATATCCAATAGCCAAAGTTTCATCAAAAATAGCTTTAGGATATACTTTGGATGAAATAGAAAATGCAGTAACTAAAAAAACTTATGCTTGTTTTGAGCCAACTATAGACTATGTAGTGGCTAAGATACCAAAATGGCCATTTGATAAATTTAAAAAGGCAAATAGAAAATTAGGAACTAAGATGATGGCAACTGGTGAAATAATGAGTATAGGAAGTAACTTTGAAGCTGCTATTCTTAAGGGAATAAGATCACTTGAAACAGGAAAATATTCATTAGTTCATGCACCATCAGAAGAGAGAAGTATTGAAGCGTTAAAGAAAAGAGTTGTAGTACCTGATGATGAAAGACTATTTGATTTAGCTGAAATGATAAGAAGAGGCTATAAAGTAGAAATGATAGAGCAAATCACAGGAATAGACAAGTGGTTTATAAATAAATTTAAATGGATAGTTGAACAAGAAGAAAAATTAAAAGTTATGAAGATTGAAGACTTAACTAAAGATTATCTTCTTGAGTTAAAGAAAAAAGGATTCTCTGATAAAGGTATATCTGATTTAATGAAGATAAGCCCAGAAAAATTATATGAATTAAGAAGTCTATATAACATAAAACCAGCATACAAAATGGTCGATACATGTGCGGGAGAAATAGATGCTATATCTCCATATTACTACTCAACTTATGAGCAATATGATGAAGTAGTTGTTAGTGATAAGAAAAAAGTAATAGTGTTAGGCTCTGGCCCAATAAGAATAGGTCAAGGTATAGAATTTGATTATTGTTCAGTTCACTGTGTAAAATCTTTAAGAAAGATGGATATAGAAACTATAATCATAAACAATAATCCTGAGACAGTAAGTACAGATTTTGATACATCAGATAAACTATATTTTGAACCATTAACAGAAGAAGAAGTTTTAAGTATAATTGAAAAAGAAAAACCAGAAGGTGTAATACTACAATTTGGAGGACAAACAGCTATAAAACTAGCTAAGTTCTTACATGAGAAAAATATACCTATATTGGGAACGGACTTTGATGATATAGATGCAGCAGAAGACAGAGAAAAATTTGATGAATTATTAGAGAGATTAGATATAAATAGACCAAAAGGAAAAGGTGTATGGTCACTTAATGAAGGTATTGAAGTTGCTAATGAATTAGGTTATCCAGTATTAGTTAGACCATCTTATGTACTTGGTGGTCAAGGTATGGAAATAACTTACAATGAAGAAAAATTATCTCAATACCTACAGGATGCATTTGATAGAGACCATAAAAATCCAGTACTTATAGATAAATATCTAACTGGTAGAGAAATAGAAGTAGATGCTATATGTGATAAAGAAGATATATTAATACCTGGAATAATGGAACACTTAGAAAGAGCTGGGGTTCACTCTGGAGATAGTACAACAATGTATCCAAGCCAAAATATATCTGATAAGATAAAGGAAAAGATAGTAGAATACACTAAAAAAATAGCTTTAGACCTTAATGTACTTGGTATGGTTAATATACAATTTATAGAATTCCAAAATGAATTATATATAATTGAGGTTAACCCTAGAGCCAGTAGAACAGTCCCATATATAAGTAAAGTGAGTGGGGTACCAATAGTTGACCTAGCTACAAAATGTATGTTAGGAGCTAAATTAAAGGATTTAGGATATGGTACAGGGGTTTATAAAGAGCCTAAACTAGTATCAGTAAAAGTTCCAGTATTCTCAATGTCTAAATTAGCTAAAGTTGAAGTAAGTCTTGGACCTGAAATGAAATCTACAGGAGAAGTTTTAGGTGTAGGAGAAAACCTAGAAGAAGCCTTATATAAAGGATTCTTAGCAGCAGGTAGACATATGTCCGATGAAAGAGGAGTAGTGCTTGCTACTGTCAATAATAACGATAAAGATGAGTTTATAGCAATAGCAAAAGATATGAAAGAGTTAGGATATACTTTTGTTGCAACAGAAGGTACAGCTAAGAGTCTAAGAGAAAATGGAATAGAAGCTGATATAGTAAACAGAGTGGAAGAATCTAGACCAAACATACTAGATGCTATAAGAAATAAACAAGTTGATATAGTAATAAATACACCTACTAAAGGCAATGACTCAACAAGAGATGGATTTAAAATAAGAAGAACAGCTATTGAATTCTCTACTGAAATAATGACATCTTTAGATACATTAAAAGCCTTAGTAGAGGTTAAGAAAAAACACCTAAACAAAGATAAGTTAAAAGTTTACAATATAGCTGAATAGAAATTAAGTTGATTGTATAGTTTAAGAATTTAATCATTAAATTAAAAAGAAGAAGTTATTTTTTCTAGGAGTTTTTACTTTTGAGATAACTTCTTTTTTTTAAGAAATTTGTAGTATAATAGAAAAAGATAAAAAATAAATGCAAATGAGTATAAAACTAGAATGTAAAAGTGAAAAATATATATAGATATTTAAAAGATTATATTTAGTTAATGTTCTTTAGTTTGCCTAAAGAGAATTATAGGAGGTACTGTAATATGAAAGCAAGGTTAATATTAGAAGATGGGACAGTTTTTATAGGAAAAGCATTTGGATATTTAGAAGAAAGTGTAGGAGAAGTAGTATTTAATACTTCAATGATAGGATATGGTGAAGTTTTAACAGACCCTTCTTACTATGGTCAAATAGTTACTATGACTTATCCTCTTATAGGAAATTATGGTATAAATTTATCATCAGCAGAATCTGAAAAAGTGCAAGTGAAAGGATTTATAGTAAGAGAAAAAAGTGATTCTCCAAGTAATTTTAGATGTGAAATTGATATAGACCAATATTTAAAGCAAAATAAAGTGATAGGACTAGAAGGAATAGATACAAGAGCTTTAACTAAGATACTTAGAAATAATGGGACAATGAAAGGTATAATTACATTAGAAGATAGTAAATTAGAAGATGTTAAACATAAATTAGATAAGTTTTCAAATACAGAAGCAGTTAGAACGGTTACAAGAAAAGAAGTAGAGCATATAGAAGGAAATGGTCCAAAAGTAGCTGTTATGGATTTTGGAGTTAAAAGAAACATCTTAAGATCATTTATAGCTCGTGGATGCGATATAACAATATTCCCAGCTACAACATCTCCAGAAGATGTATTAAGTATAAATCCTGATTTAATATTTTTATCAAATGGGCCTGGAGACCCAGAGGATTTAGAAGATATTATAGAAAATATAAAAGTTCTAATTGGTAAAAAGCCTATAGTTGGAATATGCTTAGGACATCAGCTTTTAGCCCTAGCTCTTGGCGGAAAAACTGCGAAACTTAAATTTGGACATAGAGGCGGAAATCATCCAGTTAAAGATTTAGAAGAGGGAAAAGTATTTATAACTTCTCAAAATCATGGATATTATGTTTCAGAAGTTCCTGAACAAATGAAAGTGACACATATAAATTTAAACGATAATACTGTTGAAGGAATGAGACATGAGAAGCTAGATGTATACAGTGTTCAATACCACCCTGAAGCTTGTCCAGGGCCAAAAGACAATGACTATATTTTCGATAAGTTTTTAGAGTTTGTAAAATAAATAATATCAGAATATATAACTAAAAAATAAGACTAACTTAAATCAAAAAAAGTATTGGTTTAATTAATATAGATATAATAAATAAACTCAAATTTAAAGATGAAATAAAGTAATTAAAATTGATTGTATAGATTATGAAGATAAAAACTGTGAAAATTGTTTAGATAAGGAGAAAGAGTTATGCCTAAATTAGATAGTATAAAGAAAACTTTAGTATTAGGGTCAGGGCCAATAATAATAGGTCAAGCAGCAGAATTTGACTATTCAGGAACACAGGCCTGCCAAGCACTAAAAGAAGAGGGAATAGAAGTTGTATTAGTAAATAGTAATCCAGCTACAATAATGACTGATAAAGAAATTGCAGATAAAATATATATAGAACCATTAACAATAGAATTTATAGAAAAAATAATTGAAAAAGAAAGACCAGATAGTTTACTTGCAGGTATGGGTGGTCAAACAGGACTAAACTTGGCTGTAGAATTACATGATGCTGGTATACTAGATAAATATAATGTAAAAGTTATAGGTACGTCTATAGAGTCTATAAAAAAGGGTGAGGATAGAGATTTATTTAGAGAAGTAATGAAAGAAATAAATCAACCTGTAATAGTTAGTGATATAGTTACAAATTTAGAAGCAGGTCTTGAATTTGCAAATAAAATAGGATATCCAGTGGTTGTAAGACCAGCATACACATTAGGTGGAACTGGTGGAGGTATAGCTGATACAGAGGAAGAATTAAGAGAGATACTTTCACATGGATTGCAATTAAGTCCAGTAGGTCAAGTTCTTCTTGAAAAGAGTATAAAAGGTTGGAAAGAAATAGAATATGAAGTAATGAGAGACGGAAATGGAAACTGTATAACTGTATGTAACATGGAAAATGTAGACCCAGTTGGAGTTCATACAGGAGATAGTATAGTTGTTGCTCCAAGTCAAACTTTAAGTGATGAAGAATACCAACTACTTAGAAAAGCATCAATAGATATAATAAATGCAATAGAAGTTCAAGGTGGATGTAATGTTCAAATAGCTTTAAATCCACACAGCTTAGAATATGCAATAATAGAAATAAATCCAAGAGTTAGTAGATCATCAGCACTAGCATCAAAAGCTACAGGATATCCAATAGCAAAAGTGGCAGCTAAAATAGCTTTAGGATATACTTTGGATGAAATAGAAAATGCGGTAACTAAAAAAACTTATGCTTGTTTTGAGCCAACTTTAGATTATGTGGTAGTAAAAATACCAAAGTGGCCATTTGATAAATTTAAAAAGGCAAATAGAAAATTAGGAACTAAGATGATGGCAACTGGTGAAATAATGAGTATAGGAAGTAACTTTGAAGCTGCCATTCTTAAGGGAATAAGATCACTTGAAACAGGAAAATATTCATTAGTTCATGCCCCATCAGAAGGTAGAACGTTAGAAGAGTTAAAGAAAAGAGTTGTAGTGCCTGATGATGAAAGATTGTTTGACTTAGCTGAAATGATAAGAAGAGGCTATAAAGTAGAAATGATAGAAGAAATCACTGGTGTTGATAAGTGGTTTATAAATAAATTTAAATGGATAGTTGAGCAAGAAGAAAAATTAAAAGGTCTTAAAATAGAAGATTTAGATAAGGAATACTTACATGAATTAAAGAAAAAAGGATTCTCTGATAAGGGTATATCTGACTTAATGAAGATTAGCCCAGAAAAATTATATGAACTAAGAAGTCTATATAATATACAACCAGTTTATAAAATGGTTGATACATGTGGAGGAGAATTTGAAGCTCTATCTCCATATTATTACTCAACTTATGAGCAATATGATGAAGTAGTTGTAAGTGATAAGAGAAAAGTGGTAGTATTGGGTTCTGGACCAATAAGAATAGGTCAAGGTATAGAGTTTGACTATTGTTCAGTTCACTGTGTAAAATCTTTAAGAAAAATGGGTATAGAAACTATAATTGTAAACAATAACCCTGAAACAGTAAGTACAGATTTTGATACATCAGATAAACTATATTTTGAACCATTAACAGAAGAAGAAGTTTTAAATATAATTGAAAAAGAAAAACCAGAAGGTGTAATACTACAATTTGGAGGACAAACAGCTATAAAACTAGCTAAGTTCTTACATGAGAAAAAAATACCTATATTGGGAACTGATTTTGATGATATAGATGCAGCAGAAGACAGAGAAAAATTTGACGACTTATTAGAGAGATTAGATATAAATAGACCAAAAGGAAAAGGCGTATGGACAACTAATGAAGGTATTGAAGTTGCTAATGAATTAGGTTATCCAGTATTAGTTAGACCATCTTATGTACTTGGTGGCCAAGGTATGGAAATAACTTACAACGAGGAAAAATTAACTCAGTATTTAGATGATGCTTTTGCTAGAGACCATAAAAATCCAGTACTTATAGACAAGTATTTAACTGGTAGAGAAATAGAAGTAGATGCTATATGTGATAAAGAAGATATATTAATACCTGGAATAATGGAACATTTAGAAAGAGCTGGAGTTCACTCTGGAGATAGTACGACAATGTATCCAAGCCAAAATATATCTGATAAGATAAAAGATAAAATTCTAGAATATACTAAAAAAATAGCTTTAGACCTTAATGTACTTGGTATGGTTAATATACAATTTATAGAATTCCAAAATGAATTATATATAATTGAGGTTAACCCTAGAGCCAGTAGAACAGTCCCATATATAAGTAAAGTGAGTGGAGTACCAATAGTTGACTTAGCTACAAAATGTATGCTAGGAGCTAAATTAAAGGATTTAGGATATGGTACAGGAGTTTATAAAGAGCCTAAACTAGTATCAGTAAAAGTTCCAGTATTCTCAATGTCTAAATTAGCTAAAGTTGAAGTAAGTCTTGGACCTGAAATGAAATCTACAGGAGAAGTTTTAGGTGTAGGAGAAAACCTAGAAGAAGCCTTATATAAAGGATTCTTAGCAGCAGGTAGACATATGTCTGATGAAAGAGGAGTAGTGCTTGCTACTGTCAATAATAACGATAAAGATGAATTTATAGCAATAGCAAAAGATATGAAAGAGTTAGGATATACTTTTGTTGCAACAGAAGGTACAGCTAAGAGTCTAAGAGAAAATGGAATAGAGGCTGATATAGTAAACAGAGTTGAAGAGCCTAGACCAAACATACTAGATGCTATAAGAAATAAACAAGTTGATATAGTAATAAATACACCTACTAAAGGTAATGACTCAACAAGAGATGGATTTAAAATGAGAAGAACAGCTATTGAATTCTCTACTGAAATAATGACATCTTTAGATACATTAAAAGCCTTAGTAGAGGTTAAGAAAAAGCATATAAACAAAGATAAATTAAAAGTTTATAATATAGCGGAATAAAAAAATAAACTAATATTTAGATTAATTAAAGGCGTTAGTCCGTAGAAGCTTTCGCCTTTAATTAATACTCTATAATTATTTTTTTATGTGAACTAAAATAAATATTAATCTTGATACTATCAGTTTTTTCTTTAATCATTAGATAGAGGATAAGAGTGGTAGTCATGAATTTCTTCATGTATAAGATTTTCATATTTATCATAATAGTATTTAATTGTAACAACTATTTTATCTCCCTTAGATACATTTCTATAGAGTTTTTTACTTTTAATAGAGTAGACCTCATCTTTATATATGGCATTAACTATAAAAATTTCTGACTCATAATCAAATGTGCCCATTACTGGATTATAGTGTTTTGAATCTTCTTTATAGCAGAAGCTTTCAACAGTCATTATATAAGTTCCAAATGAAATCCATTTGGTATATTTAAATAAATTTACTTTCTCATTAATATATGAAACTCCTGGCGTATCAAGAATTTTTTCTAATAATATTTTTTTCTCCATATACAAAAACTCCTTTCATAGTATTTATTAATATCCTAGTACTTATTCATATAAATAAAACAAAAATATATTTATTAATGTGACTACATAACATAATCATTTTCTATTTCTTTCTTTAATCTATTAATTATAATGCTTAAAATTATTAATATAGCTACTACGATTATCAAAGCTACAATCAACCAAGGTGGAACTATGTGTCCAAAACCTCTATTGGCTGTAAATGCAGCAGCTGCAACAAGCCATCCAAATAAATTTAAAAATAAGAGCCTTGAATTTGATAATCTTCGCAATAAAACTTTTTTAGGTTCTATTTTTTGTTTAAATATTGAACGTAATTCTACTGACATCTCACCGCCACCATCGAATCTCTCGATTGCCTTATTTTGTGCTTCATCTATGTTATATCCATTTTCAATAAATTCATTTGCAGATGTTGTTAGATGTTCTCTTAGCTCTTCTTTTAAATCTTGAATCTCTTTGTTATTTTCGTTCTTATATAGTGTTTCTAAATACTCTTCTATTATTTTCATAAATCTAATCCCCCTTCTTTAGAAATTTGTTCATAATACCCTGTATAAAGTCCCACTCCTGAATTTTTATTTCTAAGTTATCCTTTCCGTCATCTGTTATATTGTAATACTTTCTCCTGCTTCCTACGCCTTGGTCATTTCCCCAATAAGATTTTATCAAACCCTTAGATTCTAATCTTTTAAGAGACACATAGAGTGTACTTTCTTTTAACTCAAATGTAGTTTCATCTCTAACCACTTTTGCTATTTCATATCCATATGAATCTCCTTTGTTTAGTATTGATAATATTAAAGTATCAATATGACCTTTAAGCACTTCTTTATTTAAGTCCATAAATTCACCTACTTTATGTTATCATATACCTCGTATTATAAGGTATATAGATATATAATAAAACATTTCATATTATTTTCCAAGTGTAAACTATAAAATTTTAATTATTATTTAAAAAGGGCATTCCATTTATGATTTAAAAATCATTTGGAAACGCCCTTTTTTATAATAATTGATTATACTAGACATCTTAAATCAATTTCTCTCTTTTTAACCTGTATCTGAATTTCGGTTAGAAGTTCCTCTTCATTGTTTGTAGATAGAGGGTCTATTATAGGTATCTCATATATATAATTTTCAATAGGTATCCTTTTATAATCAACATAGTCAACTAACTTTTTAAAAGCAGTATAATTTTCTCTGTAAGAACCTTTATATGTCATACAAATAAAATCACCAGCTGAAATTTCAGATATATATTTTTGAGATTTAGCATCAAATAAATCTCTTTCAACATTTACAAAACTATTTTCATAGATGACTTTATCTTCGTTTAAGAATTTATCTATAGATACAAGACCACTTACTCCACCATAAAACACAGAGATATTATCTTCTAGTATATTTGCTATTTGTCTTCTGGAAAGTTCCATAGTTTCTTCACTACTTAAACCTTCTTCATATTCTATGGATAAAATACTTCTTCTTGGAATATGTTTTCTTACTATTTTACCTACTTCATCTACTTTCATACCTTTTTCCATTGTTTCTTTTTTTGTACTTAATACTTTTTTTATAAGTTCTAATTCTTTAATTTTTTCATCTACTATATTAATCTTATTAGTTAATAATTTTAGAATTTCTTCATTGTTTTCATCTAACTTTTCTTTGATTTCTTTTAATGGCATACCTAGATACTTTAAGTATTTTATAATATCCAATTGTGAAAATTGGTCAATTGAGTAATATCTGTAATTGCTTTCTTGATCAACATGAACAGGTTTAAATAAATCTATTTGGTCATAGTATCGTAATGTTTGTATGCTTATTTTGTGAAGCTTTGACATTTCACCTATTGAAAACTTTTTACTCATATAATCACCTCATTTGAGATTTAGAATATATTCCATGGATATTTATCAGGTGGAGTACATATAAATTCCATTTTTTCCTTTGTTGTTGGATGGCAAATTTCTATTTTATTAGACCAAAGAGAAATCTGTTGTCCAATTTTATTTACTTCTTGGCCATATCTTTGGTCTCCATATAAAGGGTGTTTTCTAGTTGCAAATTGAACTCTTATCTGATGAGAACGGCCAGTTTTTAAGTTTACTTGAACTAAGCTTAGATTTTCTTTAAAACCCAATACTTTATAACTAAGTTCAGCTTCTTTAGCATCTTTATGGTTTTTTTTCACGACACTTACCATATTTGTCTTTTTATTTTTATATAAAAAATCTTTTAATATGTCTGAATCGGATTTCATTTTACCATGAACAACTGCCATATAGGTTTTTTTGAATGTCTTATTTCTTACTTGTTCAGACAATCTTGAGGCAGCTTTTGATGTTTTGGCAAAAATCATGACTCCACCTACTGGTCTATCCAATCTATGTACCAAACCAATATATACGTTTCCAGGTTTATTGTACTTTGTTTTGATATAGTCTTTTAAAAGATTTACCATGTCCTTATCATTGGTATCATCTCCTTGAGATAATACATTTACAGGTTTCTCTACAACTAATAAATGGTTATCTTCATATATGACTTTTATCATTATTTGTTCTCCCATCTTCCAAATATACCACAAGGAAGTATTTTACTATCCCTAGAAGCTGGTATTCCTAGTTCACCGCCATAAATTTCTCCATTATTTGCCTTTTTTCCTATTGTTGTAGATAGTACATTTTCAAGAACTATTGGAGAGAAGCCTGTTGTGTAAGAATTAATTAGAAAGAATAAAGGATTATCAGATAAAACACCCATACATAAATCCACAAAGCTATATAATTTTTCTTCTATCTGCCATACTTCTCCCTTAGGTCCTCTTCCATAAGAAGGTGGGTCCATTATTATTGCATCATATTTCTTACCTCTTCTTATTTCTCTTTCAACAAACTTTACAACATCATCTACTATAAATCTTACTGTTTGATTTTTAAGTCCTGATAACTCTATATTTTCTTTTGCCCAGTTGACCATACCTTTTGCAGCATCAACATGACATACTTCTGCACCAGCGGATGCACATGCTACTGTAGCTCCTCCTGTATATGCAAAAAGATTTAATACTTTTATAGGTCTGTCAGCTTTTTTGATTTTGTCCATCATCCAGTCCCAATTGGCTGCTTGTTCTGGGAATAATCCAGTATGTTTAAATCCAGTTGGTTTAATGTGGAATTTTAAGTTTTTGTAATTTATAGTCCATTGTTCTGGATATCTTTTTTTGTGTTCCCATTGACCTCCACCTTTATTACTTCTATGATAATGTCCATGAGGGTTTTTCCATAGAGCCCATTCGGACTCCATTGGCCATACAACCTGTGGATCTGGTCTTCTAAGTACATACTTACCCCAACGCTCTAATTTTTCTCCATTTCCCATATCTATAAGTTCATAATCTTTCCATTTATCTGCTAATAATAACATATCTTTCCTCCTATAAAATAACTCTCAATCCTATGTATTATACCACAAAATCAGTCATTTTTTGCTGTTTTAGATACTTTCTATTCTTTACATTTATTGTTAACATTATTACTCTTTTAAACATATTATATAGTATCTGATTTTTTTAATAAGAGGAGGAGAGTTTTAATGGAAAATTATCAAGCTACAAATACTTGTACATATAACATATTATATGTGCAGTTTAATGAAGACTTTGGCAGAAGTAAGTACTTTTCATATGATGTAAAATATCCTATTCTTTACAATATTAGAAATCAATCCACCTATGTAAATCCGCCTATTTTAAACAACATAAATTCTGCTGTAAAAATGACTGTAAATAATTTTAAGGTTGGATTACAAGAAGAAGAACAAGAATATAATAATGCAGCTTCTCAAAATTCACTTCCAAAACAAAGTTACTGGGTTTCTACTAATTATGCAGTTACTTTTAGTAAAAACTATGTACTAAGTATGATATTAAATCTTATGGGATTTGCTGGTAGTTCTGGGCCTAAGTACAATACATTAAATAATTACAATATAGATTTAACAAATGGAAAAGAACTTTTACTAAGTGATATTTTTAGAGATGGAGTTGACTATATAAACATAATAACTGATTATATAAAATCTGAAATTAATGAAAATAGAGAAATGTATTATTCTAATGTAGAATTAGTTATACCTGAAGATCAGGCATTTTATATTACAGATGATGGGCTTGTTATATATTTTGGTGTAGATGAAATAGCACCTGAAAGTTTTGGAATTCCTAAATTTAAGATAAGATTTTCTGATTTTGGAAATTTTATAAACCAACGTTTCTATTGCATTTCTCCAGACATATACATTCAATCAAGAGGAAGAGCTAAGCATTTTATGGTATAAAAATATAGATAATTCTGAGCCCTATTTTAGTGTATCTAGATTTATGCTGGAGTAGGGTTAAGATTTATCTATCTTAAAAACATAATTTAAACAGTACTATTTGTATATGTTAGTTATATAGACTCAGACCTACTGATAAACATTTATATAGTACAATTTGTATTAAAAGTTTTAACTTTTGACTCAACAAGAAGATTATATTATTATATATATTTAAGTTGCTATTTTTTTTTATACATTTGTTGATAAGCAGAGTTTTTATTGATTACTTCTACCTTTAAATTGGGATTACTTACTACCTCATACAAAAAAAGTTTTCCTAATTTTAACCTGATGTTCATCTCCAACCTGTTCCATTCATAGCCTTTGAACAATTCTTTTAATAAAAAAACCTCTCCGCAATGGATGTTTTTTAACTCATCTATTGCATCATTTAACAGACTATTCATATTATTTCCTCCAATTTGTATAATTTCATTAACTTCATTATATTGTTAATTTTTGACATAGTCAAACAAATTATAAAGGAATTATAATGGTGTCAAAAGTTAACAGTATTGACACCAAAAAATCGTTTTAGTAAAATGTATAAAGACATGTAGATACAGATATCTACAAATTTCTGCATTAAATATTTACGTTAGGAAGTGATTATTATTATATATGGATATTGCCGTGTCAGTACAAAGAATCAGACAGATAACAACAGTTTGTATCAACAACAGCAAGAGATATTAAGCAAGTATAACAATGCCAAAATAATAAAAGAAACTTATACAGGTACTACTACAAATAGACCTAAATTTGAAAAAATTATATCTTCTTTAAAAAAGGGAGATTTACTTGTTGCAACTAAACTTGATAGACTGGCTAGAAGTACATCAGAAGGAATACAACTGATAGAGGGTTTGTTTGCTAAAGAAGTTAGTGTCCATATTTTAAATATAGGTCTCCTAGAAAATACTTCAATGGGGAAATTCTTTTTAACTACATTACTTGCAGTTGCAGAACTTGAAAGAAATATGATAATAGAACGAACTCAGTTGGGAAAAGAATTTGCTAGAAGGAAAAAAGATTTTAAGGATGGTAGACCAAAGAAATATAGTAATCAGCAGATACAATACGCATTGGGATTATTAAATTCTAAACCTTATAGAGAGGTTGTGAAGATGACTGGTATCTCTAAAAGCACACTTATTCGTGCGAAGAAATCAATTTAATGAGATTTTACTTATGAAAAATTAGAGGTATAAATAAATTGGATGATTTGAATATATTTATGCCTCTAATTAATTTTATTTACAGATATATGGATACAATAAATAGTAAAACTTTTTTTGATTTTTATATAAAGTTTTATAGAGTATATAATTTTCTTGATGTAGTATATTTTATTACAGATGTTAAATCATAGTAATGTATATAATTACTATAGACTTTTGATGAGAAAATGACAATGAAAGAATTTACACAGAGAACAAAAAATTGATGTTTTATGTATTGAATCAAATTTAATATAAAAAGAGATATGCATTAAAATAAGCTTATTTTAATGCATATCTCTTTTTATGTTAAATTTTTTAAACATTGTAAAAAAAATATCAAAAATATATTGACTCTATAGTTACTATAGAGTTTATAATTAAAACTGTAAAAAAGCAAAATAAGTGTCAGATTTTTAGAAATTATAACAAATATAAAAGTATACTTAAAAAGTTTATACTAATTAAAGCTGAATTGGTGAAATTTGGCAGGGAAAACGTTGTATAAATAGGTCAAAACAGGAGGAATTAAAATGAGTAATAATATTAATCAAGATTTGGAGACAAAAATAATACATTGGGGACATAGTGCAGATCCAACAACAGGTGCATTAGCTACTCCAATATGTCAAACAGCAACATTTGCTGCAAAGACAGTAGAGCATTTTGAAGAGTTATGTATGACATGGGGGTATGTATATACAAGAGAGTGTAATCCTACACTTACAGAGTTAGAAGCTAAATTAGCTATGCTTGAAAATGCAGAAAGTGCTATATCTAGTACATCAGGTATGGGAGCAATAACATCTACTATATTAGCATTAGTAAAAAGTGGAGACCATATAGTTAGTTCTGATGGAATATTCTCACATACTAAATTATTTATGTCTGAGTTGTTGGCCAAATTTGGCGTTGAAGTTACATTTGTGGATGCAGTAAATCCACAAAATGTAAAAGATGCAATGAAATCAAATACTAAGATAGTTTATATAGAAAGTCCATTAAATCCATCATTAGATTTAGTAGATATAAAAACAATAGCAGAAATAGCTCATGAAAATAAGAGTTTAGCTATTGTTGACAGCACTTTTGGTACTCCAATTATACAAAGACCAATAGACTTAGGTGCAGACTTGGTAATACATAGTCTTACTAAATTTATAAATGGACATGGAGATACTTTAGGGGGAGCAGTAGCAGGTTCAAAGGAATTAATAGATTTAGTGAGATGGCCAAGTTTATGTTGTTTTACAGGAGCATCTTTACCACCAATGAGTGCATGGATGATTTTAAGAGGCATGAAAACTTTAGACATGAGAATGAAAAAACACTGTGAAAATGGATTGGCAGTAGCAGAGTTTTTAGAGCAAGAAGAAAATGTAGAATTGGTAAAATATCCAGCACTAAAAGCTCATCCTCAGTATGAACTTTGCAAAACTCAAATGAATGGTTTAGGTGGAGGAGTAGTTTCATTTAAACTTAAAGATGGAATAAATGGATTAACAAGAGACCAAGCTAGTAGAAAATTAATGAATTCTTTAGAGCTTGCAACAATAGCAACAAGTTTAGGAGAAGAACATACATTAGTTCAAATGAATGGAGAAAATCTAATAAGAATAGCAGTAGGATTAGAGTCTGCAAATGATATAATAAATGACTTTAAACAAGCTATAGAAAAATTAAAATAAAGTTATAGAAATAAAACTAGAAAATTAAAATCTTAAGGAGAGAAAATCATGGAAAACAAAAATAATGTTAAGAGATTTTTGGTAATATTCATATTGGCATTTGGAACAACAGCCATGTATAGTTTACCATATATGAAGTCATCATTTTATGATCCAATGCAACAAGCATTAGCATTGAGTCATACGCAAATAGGGAACTTATTGAGTTTATATGGATTAGTAGGAATGGTATCTTATTTTATAGGTGGATGGTTTGCTGATAGGTTTTCAGTTAGAAAACTGATAACTTTTTCTTTAATTGCTTCAGGAGCATTAGGGTTTTACTTCTCAACATTTCCATCATACAACATGATTCTTTTAATATTTGTATTATGGGGATTTACAACAATATTAACATTCTTCTCAGCTTCTGTTAAGGTTGTTAGAATGCAGGGTAGTGAATCAGAACAAGGAAGAATATTTGGATTTTATGAAGGGTTATCAGGGGTATCAGGTACGTTAATTTCTTTTATAGGTCTTTACTTCTTTGGAAAATTTGCTGAAATAACTATTGGATTTAAATATGTAGTATGGTTATATTCTGCAGCATCTATAATATGTGGTATACTTTTATTCTTCTTAGTAGAAGAAAAGAAAGATACTGGAGCATCAGATGAAGGATTAAGTATTAAATCATTACTAAAAGTAGTTACAATGCCAAAAGCTTGGCTGATTGGTCTTATAATATTTTCAACTTATTTAGTATTTTCAAGTTTAACTTATTTAAGCCCATACCTATCAGAAGTTTATGTAATGCCAATGACTTTAGTTTCAGCTTTATCAATAATTAGAACTTATGTTATAAAAATGGGAGCATCTCCTATTGCAGGTGTTATAACAGATAAAGTTGGTTCATCTATAAAAGTAATGTTTGTAGGGTTTATATTAATGACAATAAGTACAGCAGCTTACTTAGTAATTCCTAAAAGTGCAGGACTTATATGGATAGCTGTAATAAATATGATAATACTAAGTGTAATCTTATTTGGATTTAGAGGTATATACTTTGCATCTGTTTCAGAGTCTAATATATCTTTAGAAACTACAGGAGCAGTAGTTGGATTCGCTTCATTTATAGGATTCTCTCCAGATGCATTTTACTATACCGTTGCAGGTAACTGGTTAGATAAATATGGACAGACAGGATATACGTATATATTTATTTTATCTGTAGTGTGTGCAGTTATAGGTATATTTGCTACTTATGCTTTAAATAAAATAAATAAAAAAGAAAATAAAAACTTGAATAATAAAATTGCTTAAATACTTATAATTATTTATATAACTCTACCTATTTTTAAAAAATGGGTAGAGTTGTTCATGTTTAAAATAAGAAATAGTTTCAGTTTAGAGATTTCATAATTATAAAATAAATTTATAACACATGGTATAAATTAAGTTTAATTAAAAAATGACAGTAACTATTTAAATATTAAAATAGAAAATTAAGACAATAATAAGAATATGGAGAGTAGATATGTTAGCATTATGGGAAAATGGAATTATAATTATATTTGCATTTCTATTGTTAGGGATAGGCTATTATTTTTCTAGAAATGTAAAAGATATGGAAAGTTATTACCTAGGAAATCGAAGCTTACCATGGTCTTTGATAGTAGGTACTTTGGTTGCCTCTTGGTATGGTGGAGTTGGTACAGTTGGTAGTGTAGAGTATGCAGCTATATATGGGATATCTGCATGGGCAGTATGGTCAATAGCTGCACACATTGGAAGAATGCCTTTAGCATTGTGGGTTGGACCAAGAATTCATATAAGAACTAATATAACAGTTCCTGATTTATTAGAAAGTTTTTATGGAAAGCAAGTTGCTATAATTGGAGCAGTTTTAATGTTTATATATTGTGCACAACTTGGAGAAATAACAGCTATGGGAACTATAGGTAATGTAGCTTGGGGAATTGATAAACAACTAATAGGGTTTATAATGGTAGTGGTAGTAGTTATATTGACAGTTCTTGGTGGTCTTATGGGAGTTGCCATTACAGATATGGTATTGTTTTTCTGCATGGTATTTGGTCTAACTATGGTCATGCCAGGTCAATTTGACCAAATAGGTGGTTTTCAAGGTCTTACAGAAGCACTTAAAGATGCACCTCAGCTAATGCATCCTACAAAAGGTATGTCAGCAATGAAAGCATTGATGTTAATAGTATATTCATTTGGAGCTTATTCAGACCCAACTTTCTATCAAAGGTTTTCGGCAGCAGACTCTCCAAAAGTTGGTAGGAGAGCCTTGTTGACTTGTTTTTCTCTGTGGATATGTTTTGACATGGTGTTAACTATGACAGGTCTTATAGTTAGAGCCACTTATCCAGAAATGGCTCCAGCAGCTGGATATATAACTTTAGTTTTAAATACATTGCCAGAAGGTATAAGAGTAATATTTATAATAGGAATTTTAGGTTCAATAATATCAACACTAGATAGTTATTATCTAGCAGCAGGAGCCACTTTAGCAAATGATATATATGGAAGAATTACTAAAAAAGAATTATCTCAAAAGCAATTAGTTAAACTTACTAGAGTAGGTGTATGTTTAGCGGCAGTTATGGGACTTAGTGTGGCGTTTAGATTTGAAAATGTATATGATGCATGTATATTTGTAGGAAGTATTTGGATGGGTTCAGCATTTGTACCTATAGTAGGAGGACTTCTTGGTAATGGAAGAAGAACATCTATGGGCGGTATTTTGGGAATGATTGTAGGTGGAGTAACTTTTGGTTATTTTAAAATGTTTCCAGTTCAAAGTTTTGAATTAGAGCCTCTTGTTATAGCCATCCCTCTTTCATTTATTGCATGGACAATAGGAAATAGAATAGGCGAAAATTTAAATACACAAAATAATCTATAAAAAGGAGTAGTTATTATGTCTAAATTGGTCTCTAAAGTAAAAAAAGATTTGGAAATAAAATGGATTGGTATAGATGGTTTTTTAGTACTATTATACTTCTTAATAACAGGATTTATATTTTATGGTATAGTAACTAGAAATGATATTATAGTTGGAAAGATAATCCCATATGGAGTTATGATAGCAGTAGTTATAATATTTTTTGATTATCTATATAGAGTATTCAAAATGACAAGAAAAAAAGAGGAAAGGGAATGATTTTATGGATATAAGAGCATTGCCTATAAAAATTACAAAAGATGAAGCTATAGATATAGCAAAAAGTGGAAAGAATTCCTTATTAAGTATGTTGATATTAAAAAATAAAGAAGTTCATGAAGTTAGACTTCATTATATAGAGTTTAAAGTCGTTACACTTAAAATTTATCAAAATAAATCTCCTTTCATGAAAAAAAAACAAGCTAGCAATATAAATGAATTAAATATTTTAGTAAATGGCTCTACAGGTGCTGGTAGTATAGTACAAGAATTACCAGTATCTGAAATTGTAAAAAATGTAGATAATGACATCATACAATATAGTGATAAGGATGAGAGAAGGGTAAAAGCAAAGGCAAATAAAATGGCTATAAGATTAAGTCACAGGTTTATGGGGGGGATACCAGAGATTGAGATAGTTAAAATTGAAAGTATCTTTAGACCATACTGGGTAGTATTCTTTGGAAAAGTGGAATTAAATACAAGAGTAAGTTACTTGCCAATTGAAGCAGATGGCTTTGTTATAGGAATGTAAGATATTTTATATAAATATATTTTACACTTATTGTATAATACATATTGAGAGAAGAGATAATATTTAGTTATATACAAAGTAGCTTCTATATTAGATAACCTAATTTATAATAAGTGATTTTAATGTATATAGATTATAATAATGGAGGAAATTTTCTTATGACAAACTATAAATATACAGGATTTTATATAGAAAAACCAGTAGGAAATAATGTATTTTCATATGAAGAAAGAGAAAATAAGAGTATATATGTTCCAAAACTAATAAGTGGAACACTGGATGATGTGAAATTGGGAAATAAAGTAGTATTTAATGAAATTGATGAAAATAAAGAGATAAAAGCAAAAGGATTGGAAAATATGGTCGAATATGTCCTGGGAAATAAAAGAATATATGTTTTTGATAATCATAACCATGCATTTTATTTTTGGATAAAATCTATGATGGTAAATGAATTCACAAGAGGATGTAAACTAGTACATGTAGACCAGCATAAGGATACTAGAGAGCCTAAAAACTACAATGTAGATATAAATAATCTGGAGGATGTATTTAGGTATACAAATGAGGTTTTAAATGTAGGAAGTTTTATAAAACCAGCATTAAAACATAGTATATTTTCAGAATTAATAATAATAGATAGCTCATATGGCTTTGATTTAGATATAGAACCAGAGTTTGTTCTTGATATAGATTTAGATATATTTTCAGAGGATATGGACTATATACCATTTGATTTTAAACTAGAAAAGATAAAAAATCTAATTAAAAAGGCTAAAGTTGTAACAATTGCTACTAGTCCTTACTTTATAAACCAAGAGTATGCTATAAAAGTATTAAAAGAATTGTTTAATTATGATATAATGTAAGAGTTAACTTTAAATAGAATATGGTATAATCAAAAAGAAGAAACTTCCAATCTAACTAAAAGATTTTATACTATAAAAAAACTAAAAAAATATAGATATACTTAGGAGGAAAAAAGTATGAGTTTATATACTGAATGGAGAAATTTAAGTGATAACCACGAGAATCAAGAAACAGAGGTAAAATTCTGGGAAGAATATTTAAAAGTTGAAGCTGGAATATACAATGAAATATTAAATAATAAAATGGATGTTGTTGAAGGTAAAGTAAGTGAATTAGCTGAAAAATTTGGAACTACTAATGAATTTTTCATGGGATTCATAGATGGAATAAGTGAAAGTTTAAAAGAAGATATAGTTTTAGAAGATGTAGAAGCTGATAAAGAAGTTTCTATAAAAATAGATTGGGAAAAATTATATAACAATATGGTAACTGTTGAGGCTCATTGGCTATATAATTTACAAGGTTGGGAAGAAATATTACCAGCAGACCAAAGAAAAGAAATAATAAAAGCATACAAAAAATCTAAAACAGTAGTTAAAGAAGCAAAAATAGGAAGAAATGATTCATGCCCATGTGGAAGTGGTAAAAAATATAAGAAATGTTGTGGAAAGTAAGGTAATCTTATGTTTATTTTAAGATTTGCAGATGATGAAGACAATTTATCAGTTAAAGATTTTACATCTTTAACTGATTTAAAAAAATATATTAGTGAAAATAGTATAGATAAAACATGGCATCAAATTGAAGAAGTTAAAAAAGTAATACCTAACCTAAAAGAGGAATAAAATTAAGTAACACTAAAAAGAATATTAAAAAATAGTTGTCAATAGTTGTCTATAAGGACAACTATTTCTATTTTTAGATATAAATATAAAATATACAGGGGGTATAAATATGAAATTTATTGATTTACATTGTGATACTATAGCAAAATTAATGGAAAATGTGGAAACAAGTGAACTTAAAACTAACAAATATTCTGTTGATATAGACAGGTTGAAAAAAGGGGATTCATTGGCTCAAACATTTGCTCTTTTTGTTGATACTGAAGAAGTAAAACATCCTTTTGATTACTGTATGAGTATGGCAGATAAATTTCATAAAGAAATGAAAAAAAATAGTGATGTAATAGCTCTAGCTACTAACTATAAAGAAATTATGAAAAATCAATCAGAGAATAAACTTACAGCACTTTTATCCATAGAGGAAGGGGCAGTACTTGAAGGTAGAATAGAAAACTTAAAGAAGTTTTATGATTTAGGTGTTAGAATGATGACAATAAGTTGGAATCATGTGAATGAGTTAAGTTTTCCTCATAATAAGATAGAGTATAGAGAAAAAGGTCTTACAGATTTTGGTAGAGAAGTTGTACATAAGATGAATGAACTAGGTATGCTAGTTGATGTTTCTCATATTTCAGATGGTGGATTTTATGAAATTGCAAAAATATCTTCTAAACCAATAATAGCTACACATTCGAATTCAAGAGCAATGATGAATCATACTAGAAACCTAACTGATGATATGATTAAAGTGTTGGCTAATAAGGGTGGGGTTACAGGAATAAACTTCTTCCACTTGTTTTTAAGTGATAAAAGTGAAAGTAAGCTTGAAGATATGGTTAGACATATAAAACATATTGTAAATGTTGGAGGAATTGATGTTGTAGCTTTAGGCTCAGATTTCGATGGAATACATTCAAAGGTTGAGATTGAAGATATATCTCAAATGGGTAAATTATATGAACCTCTAAAAAAAGAAGGATTTAGTGAAGATGAAATAGAAAAAATATACTATAAAAACGCTTTAAGGGTAATAAAAGAAGTGTTATAAGAAATGTTTTTTTGACATTAGGAAACAAAGTTTTATATCGAACATAGTATAAACTAAGATAAAAATTTATTGGAGGTTTAACTATGAAGGTAGGAGACATTGTAGCTAGAAAGTCACATAACAAAGATATTGTATTTAAAATAGTCTCTTTTGGTGTAGATGAAAATAATGAAAAAATAGCTATACTAAAAGGAATTGCATTTAGAGTAATAGCAGATGCTTATATTGATGACCTTGAATTAGTAAAAGCACCTGATATAAAAGATATATTAATAGATAAAAATGTAGAAAATTTATTATATAAGTCAGTAAGAAAGGCTAAAGAGAGACAGAAAAAGATGACAAGGGCAGTTCCAAAACTTCAATTAAATTCTAACACATATGGGATGCCTGGAAAAGTACTACAAATAGATGGAGATAAAGAGTATTTGAAAATTTGTTTGGATGTATATGCTCAACTTGGAATACCTGCAGTAGGAGTAGCAGTTTCAGAGCAAAATCAGCATAAAGAAGTAAGAGCATTACTAGAAAAATATAATCCGGATATACTAGTAATTACAGGACATGATGCAATGACAATAAAAAGAGGAGATATAGAAGATATGAATAACTATAGAAACTCTTTAAATTTTATGAAAACAGTTAAAGAAGCACGTAAATGGCAACCAAATTTGGATAATCTTGTAATATTTGCAGGTGCATGTCAGTCAAATTATGAAAAAATAATAAATGCAGGAGCGAATTATGCAAGTTCCCCTGGTAGAATAATGATACATGCTTTAGACCCTGTTTTTGTGGTAGAAAAAATTGCATGTTCAAGAATTGATGTAGTAGTACCTATTGATGAGGTTATAGAGCAGACTATCACAGGTGTTAAGGGCATTGGTGGCTCTGAAACAAGAGGGAAATTTAGATGGGCAATGCCAAAAACAATATTGCATTAACAAAAATTAACATAATTATACTGTATATATTCAAAAATAGTATTGACATTTTTGCAAAAAATATATAAAATAATTAGTTTAAACGTTTGACAAAAATGTTTATATGTGATATTATGTAAACATATAAACGTTAAAGAAGGTGATATTGTGGCTACTGTTCAAACTCTAGATAAGATAAGAGTAAGCTTAGAAAGACATATAGGAAAGAAAATATTGTTGAAAGCTAATAAAGGAAGAAAGCAGATTATTACAAAAGAGGGTATACTAGAAAAAGTTTATCCAAGCGTGTTTGTTATAAAATTAGATGATGAAAGTAATGGATATCCTAGGGTATCTTATAGTTACTCAGATTTATTAACATCTAATGTAAAGTTGCAAGTTTTTAGAGATCAAGATAAATTACAAATAAGTTAAAATTATACCTATTAAAAATAGGTGTAATTTTTTTTTTGCTCCTTAAATATAAATATAGTGTGATACTTTTATAATACTTAAGGGGGTAAACTATGGAATTAATTAAAGATGTAATTAAAATTGACAATAGAATAGACTTTGGGAAATTTCAAACATTTATTGAGGCAGAAGCAGTAGTGCCAGACAAGAAACTAGATGTATATGAGATTGTAAAGACTGAGGGTTACATATCACTTAAAAAAATTGAGATAGCAGACGGAAAGATACTTTGTAGAGGAAGTTTTAATTACAACGTAATTTACATCGCGGACGATAAAAATACTGTTTCTAATGTAGATGGAAAAGTGGATATAAACGAAGTAATAGAAAAAGATAATGTTATGCAAGATATGGAATACATGTTATTTTCAGAAGTAGAGCATATGGACTGCACTATAATGAATGAGAGAAAGATTAAAGTAGGAGCTCTTATGAATATAAGAGGAAGTTTATTTGAAAAACAAAGATTAGATATTGTAAAGGATGTAGCACAGGTAGAAGGCATACAAAAGCATAGAAAGGAAATTTGTTTTCAAGATATAGTGGGAATAGAAAAAGCAGAAAGTTCTATAAGAGACACTATAACTATAAATACAGAAGAAATTCAATCTATAATAAGCTTAAATCCTTGTGTTAAAGTAAAAGAAAGTAGAGTAACTGATAATAAGGTTATTATTGGTGGAGTATTAGAAATAAATCCATTGGCTTGTACATATGAGGGTGAACTTGTAGAGTTAGATAGAGTGGGTATAGAGTTTACTCAGTTTGTAGAAGTTCCTGGAGTGAGTGATGGCATGACTGAGGAAGTATTATTGTCCATGTCAGACTTTAATCATATTTTTAAACAAAATAGTGAAAGTAATACAGGTCTATTAGAAATAGATTGTATGGCTTGTTGCAAGGTAAAAGTTACAGATGAAGTGACAAGAGAGGTATTACAAGATGCATACTCTCCTCAAAAGATAATAAAATTTGACCATAAACCTATTCAACTAAATAAGACTTTGAGAAATAGTGAAGAAACATTTATGGTTAGAGAAGGAATAAGAAATGATAATGATGATATACAAATAAAAGATATTGTAAGCGTTTGTCCAACTATGTCTATAGAAAATAGCTACATTGAAGGAAATAAAAGTATTATACAAGGGATTATAAAAGTTGAAATTTTATTTATTCCAGTTGAAGGGCTAAAGTTAGTTTATAAAATTAGTGAAGAAATTCCATTTGAGCATGATATAGAGATGGATAATTTAACTGATACAGCATCTGTTTTTAATACAGCATGTATTGATAAAATTGAAGTTGATTTAAATAGAGACCAAATAGATTTAGTTATAAAAATCAAAAGATTTACTGAAGCATTAGATAAAAAGGCAGAAAGCTTTATTGTTAAAGGTGAAGATCAAGGTGTGTATGATTTATCTAAAGCCCCAAGTATAATTGTATATATATGTAAAGAAGGAGATACTTTCTGGAATATTGCAAAAAAATACAATACAACAGAAAATGAAATTGCAGAACTTAATGATATAAAACTTGACGAAGCAATTAAGCCTGGTAAGTGTCTTATTTTAGAAAAAAAAGTCGTATTAGTAGATTAATATTAAAAAATTTAAAGTAATTAAGTATAATAGGGTATTATAATACCCTATTATTTTATTTTTTGTAGTATAATATTATTGTTAGTGATGCATTATTCTTTAAACAAGGAGGATAGAATGGATTTTATAAAACTAAAGAGCAGAGCAAAAATAAATTTATCCATTGATGTCTTAGGAAAAAGGCAAGACGGTTATCATTTTGTTGAAATGATAATGCAAACGATAGATTTATACGATATAGTAAAAATAAAAGGATTAGATAAAGATGAAATAAAGGTAAAAAGCACTAGTTTAGATATTCCTTTAGATGAAGATAATATTGTTTATAAAGCTGCCAAAATAATTAAGAATAAATTTAATATAAAAAAAGGTGTAGAAGTATTCATAGAAAAAAATATTCCTGTAGCAGCAGGGATGGCTGGAGGAAGTTCCAATGCCGCCGCAGTATTAGTAGGATTAAATGAATTATGGAAACTTGAGTTATCTGAAGATGAATTAAAAGAAATAGGATTTAATTTAGGAGCAGATGTTCCATTTTGTATATCAGGAAGGCCTGCTTTAGCTCAAGGTGTTGGAGAAAAACTAACAGATATTAAAGGTTTACCATGTGATATAAGTATTTTAATATGTAAACCAGAATTATTTGTTTCTACAAAAGAAGTTTATCAAGGATTAGACTTGAATAATATTAAAAAAAGACCCAATAATAAATATTTGATGGAGTGTTTAAATTCAGAAGATATAAGAGCTGTATCAGAAAATATGATAAATGTTCTTGAAAATGTTACTATAAGTAAATATGAAGAAATAAATAATATAAAGCAAGTTATGATGAAAAATAATGCTTTAGGTTCTATGATGAGTGGCAGTGGTCCTACAGTTTTTGGATTATTTGAAAGTAAAGAAGACGCTCTAATTGGAAAAAAAGAATTATTAAAAAAATATAAACAGGTATATGTTGTTAACAGCAGTCAAAAAGGGGTTGAAATTTGTGGAGAATTTAACTAAACTAAACTTGGATAATTACAAGCCATTGAGAGATGTAGTCTTCGAAAATTTAAGAGAGGCAATCTTAGAAGGGAAATTAAAGCCTGGTCAAAGGCTGATGGAAGTACAACTAGCAGAACAACTAGGCGTAAGTAGAACTCCAGTAAGAGAGGCAATAAGAAAGCTTGAATTAGAAGGTTTAGTTGTTATGTTACCTAGAAAAGGTGCATATGTAGCAAATATGTCTTTAAAGGATCTTCTAGATGTATTAGAAGTAAGAGCAAGCTTAGAAGGTTTAGCAGCGTCTCTTGCTGCTGAAAGAATTAGTGATGATGATATAAAAAAACTTAAAGATATATCAGAAGCGTTAAAAAAAAGCATTTTAGAATCAGATTTAGATGCACTATTGAAACAAGATGTAGAATTTCATGAATGTATATTTAAAGCAACAAACAATAAAAAATTAATCCAATTGATAAACTCCTTATGGGAACAAGTGTATAGGTTTAGAGTTACTTATATGTCTGATTACGACTCATCACTTAATATTGTTGAAGAACATAGATTTTTACTTGATGCCATAATCAAAGGTGATAGTGAATTGTCGAAGAAATATGCTACAGAGCATATAGAAAAAGCAGAGCAATTTATGATAGATAAGGCTATGATGAATAAAGACTTATAAAATTTAAAAACTACTTTGAAATGGTTATAATCATTTCAAAGTAGTTTTTTTATTGATATTGAAAAATATTATGAATAAATTAAATTTAATTGGACATAATTGATGATATAAATTTATCTTGAGGGGGACTTTTCAATGAGAAAAATTAAGGTTAGATTGGGAATATTAATATTAAGTCTTATATCAGTCATATCAATAATGACGATAGTAATAAATGGTGAAGTAAAAAAAGTTGATAATATATCAAAAGACTATAAAGATAAATTAATAAGATTTCATGTTATAGCAAATAGTAATACAGATGAAGATCAAGAACTTAAATTAAAAGTTAGGGATGAAGTAATAAAATATTTACAGCCAAAGCTACAAAACTCAAAAAGTATAGAGGAAAGTGAAGCTATTATAAAAAAAGAATATAGTAATCTGGAAGAAATAAGTAAAAATATTATTCTCGAAAATGGATATAATTACAGTGTAAAGGTAGGTATACAATATAGTAACTTTCCTACAAAGCAATATTCTAATATAGTTCTTCCAGCAGGTGAATATAAAGCACTAAAAATTATAATTGGAAAAGGTGAAGGAAAGAACTGGTGGTGTGTTATGTTTCCTCCATTATGCTTTGTTGATGAGTCTAATGGTGTTATAGATAAATCTACAGATGATAAGTTAAAAGAAGTTTTAACTGACAAGGAATATAAGCTAATAAAACAAGACACACCAAAGAAAACAAGTAAAGTAAAAATCAAATTTAAAGTAATTGAAGTAGTAAAGGATTTAGAAGAAAAATTTTAAAAAAATAAAATTATAAGGAGTGGTTTTAATCATGGACAGGTGGAGTAAACTGATAGCTATATTACTAGCCTTAACCTATATATTTATGCCCATTAAAGAAGTATTTGCAGATGAGCCAACAGAGACAGTTAAGAAAGTAAATAAACAAGAACAAAATGTAGCAAAGAAGGAAGTAATAAATTTATCTGATAATGATTTAATCTTACTGTCTAAATTGGTTGCAGGTGAAGCTAGAGGAGAAAGCTATGAGGGACAGGTTGCTGTAGCAGCTGTAGTAATAAACAGAGTATTGGACCCTAGGTTTCCAGATTCAATAGAGGAAGTTATATATCAGAAAAATGCTTTCTCAGTTGTGCTTGATGGTTCAATAAACAAGACACCAACAGATTCAGCATGTAAAGCAGCTAAAGAAGCTCTTTATGGAACTGACCCAACAAATAAAGCAGTATATTTCTGGAATCCAGAAATAGCCACTTGCAAATGGATAACTAGACTAAATCCATATATGAGAATAGGGAATCATGTGTTTGCAAAATAAATTTAAGTTTTTGAGTACTGAAAGGAGTTGTCTTTTTCTAGAAATTATTTTCTAATTTGAGATAGCTCCTTTATTTTTTGTTTAAAATAAACTATAATAATCATTTAGGTAATAATATATTAACTGTGAATATAAAAATAAATTTTAGCGATAAATAAGATGTTGTTAAACACAAAAATGTAAAGTAGGTGTTGTATAAAAATGAGCAATAAATCAATAGGAGTTTTTGATTCGGGATTAGGCGGATTGACGGTTTTGAAAGAAATAATGAAGATATTACCAAATGAGGATATAATATATTTTGGAGATACTGCTAGAATACCATATGGTTCGAGATCTAAGGAGACTATAATTAAATATACTTTTCAAGCTATAAATTTTTTAAAAACTAAAGATGTAAAAGCTATAGTTATAGCTTGTAATACTGCTACTGCGAGAAGTTTAAAAGAGGCTCAAGAAAAATATGATATACCAATAATAGGTGTTATAGAAGCAGGAGCTAGGACAGCTGTAAGCTCCACTAAAAACAAGATTGTAGGTATAATTGGAACAGAAGGAACTATAAGTTCAAAGGCATATAATTTAGAAATATCTAAAATAGATAAAAATATAGAAATTGTTAATAAAGCATGCCCTTTATTTGTACCAATTGTTGAAGAAGGATGGTCAAATACAGAAGTAGCTAAATTAACAGCAAAGATATATCTACAAGAATTAAAAGATAAGAATATAGACTCTTTAGTATTAGGATGTACTCATTATCCTATTTTAAAGAGAACAATAGGTGAAGAGGTTGGAGAACACATAAAATTGGTTAATCCAGCTAAAGAGACAGCTAAAGATTTAAAAAAGATTTTAGAAGAACGAAATATTATAAATAGCACAGAAGCTCATGGAATTTATCAATATTATGTATCAGATATACATGAAAAATTTTCAGATATAGCGAAAGAATTTTTAAAGAAAAAAATTGATAAAATTCAAAAAGTGGAGATACAAAAATATTAGTTTATATGAAGAAGTCTATGGAGGAAAAATCGTTGAGTGTAAAAATAAGTATAAATACTAGACAATATGATGAAAAAGGAAATATGGACACCATAGAGATGACTGCTTTTGGTAAAATTTTTTATAAAAATGATGGAATATATGTTATTTACAAGGAAAAAGAAGAAAATATAGAAATAACTAATACTGTAAAAATACTTAAAAATGAAGTTAGTATTAAAAAGTTTGGTTCTATTAATTCAACCATGATGTTTAAGTGTGGAGAAAGTAGTACTACAAAATATGTAACCCCACAAGGTACCTTATTAATTGATGTTGACACAAGAGAATTGGATATAAATATACAAGAAGGGGAACACATAAAATTGAAAATAGACTATAATATAAAGATACAAGATTTATTTTTAGGTAGAAACAAAATAGATATATACATAGATATTAAATAATAACTATAGCTATTTTCCAGAAATTTTATAAAGGTAGTGAAAAAACTACCTTTTATTTAATTTATTTGGTATTATTATATTTATATTAAACTTTAATTTCTTAAAATTGATACAAGGGTTTAGCGTTTTTTTATAGAAAGTATACTTAAAAGTGAATAAAACTAAGTGTAAGAGGGATAAATATGATATTTGATAAGGTACTAAGTACTATAAATAAACATAATTTAATACAAAAAGGCGATAAAATAGTTTTAGGTCTTTCTGGAGGACCTGATTCAGTTTGTTTATTGCATGTACTAAATAGATTAAAAAAAGATTTTAATATAGAAATATATGCAGCACATTTAAATCATCAAATAAGAGGAATAGAAGCTCAAAAAGATGCATTATATGTATCTAAGCTTTGTGAGGATATGGGAATTGTATTCTTTGTAAAGTCTATTAATGTACCAAAATATTGTGAAAATGAGGGGTTATCATTAGAAGAAGGAGCAAGGAAGCTAAGATATGAAATGTTTTATGAAATTAAGGATAAGATTAAAGCTAACAAAATAGCTATAGGCCATAATCTCAATGACCAAGCTGAAACTGTCATGATGCGTATTATGAGAGGAACAGGTCTTAAAGGGTTAAAAGGAATTGATTATATTAGAGATAACTGTATAATTAGACCAATCTTGGATGTGGAGAGAATAGATATAGAGGAATATTGTAAAGCTTATAATTTAAATCCTAGAATAGATAAAACAAATTTAGAAAACATATACACTAGAAATAAAATAAGGTTAGACCTTTTACCATATATGAAGGATAATTTTAATTCAAATGTAATAGAATCTATAGTGAGGATGAGCAATAGCTTAAAAAGTGATAACGATTATATTGAGAAAGAGGCAGAAGCTAAATTTAGAGAAGTTTCAAATATAAAAGAAAAGAGCTTTGTAGACATAAATTTAGAAGCTTTTATTTGCTTACATGATGCTATCAAAGTTAGGGTTCTTAGAAATTCTATAAAACATATACTAGGAGATACTAATTTTGTTGATCAAAAACATATAGAGGACATAATGTCTTTAGAAAGTGATTCAAAAGTAAATAAAATGATAACTCTTCCGAGAAATATATTTGTTTATAGAAAAAAAGAAAGTATAATATTAACCAATGAGGAAATTGTTAGTGAGGAAATTGAATTTTATTACAATATACCTAGTAATGGGTTTATAAAAATAAAAGAATTAAAACAAATTATTGAGACCCAAGTAATGAGTATAGATAGGTATAAGAGTATGAAATTAGACAATTCATCTAAAGGGTTTGATTTTAATAAGGTAAAAGGGGGTATAGTAATAAGGAGCAGAAGGCAAGGTGATAAGATAAAACTTGCTATGGGAAGTAAAAAAGTGAAGGATTTATTCATAGATTTAAAAATCCCAAGAGAAGAAAGATGTAAAATTCCTATAATCACAGATAGTGAAGGAATAATATGTGTTGGAGATTATAAAATCAGTGAGAATTATAAAATTGATGAAAGCACAAAAGAAGTATTAAAAATTAATTTTAACAAATTATAGGGCAAAGCAATGTATGAAAGGAGGGCTTCTATATTGAATAAGTTGCTAAAAGGGGCAGGTTTTTATCTACTTGTTTTTATAATTATAGTAGGTATAGTTCAATTCTCAGGTAAGCCTACAGAAAAAATAAAAGATTTAAAATTTTCCCAAGTATATAGGGAATTAACCGATGAGAATATATCAAGATTGTACTTTGTAAATCAAACTTCTGTAGAAGGTACTATAAAAGATACAAATACAAAGTTTAAATCATATGTTCCAACAGAAATAATGGGAGATAAACTGGCAGATGAAGTGTTAGATCAAGCTAAGGCTGGAAAATTAACATTTGGTGGTGAAGCTAAACCATCTACACCTTGGTTTGTTGAGATGCTACCTACATTACTGTTAATATTCTTTATGGTAATCCTTTGGTTTGTATTTATGAATCAGTCTCAAGGTGGAGGCGGAAAGGTTATGAGCTTTGGTAAGTCAAAGGCTAAGGTTCATAAGGATGATGAAAAAACTAGAGTTACGTTTAAAGAT
This sequence comes from Clostridioides sp. ZZV15-6597, assembly GCF_020657815.1. Lineage (NCBI taxonomy): Bacteria > Bacillati > Bacillota > Clostridia > Peptostreptococcales > Peptostreptococcaceae > Clostridioides > Clostridioides sp. ZZV15-6597. The sequence continues at coordinate 60,306 of NZ_JAGWCT010000010.1, forward strand.
GTAGCTGGATTGGATGAAGAAAAAGAAGATTTACAAGAAGTAGTAGACTTCTTGAAGAATCCTAAGAAATATATTGAATTAGGAGCAAGAATACCAAAAGGAATGCTTATGGTAGGACCTCCTGGAACAGGTAAAACATATCTATCAAGAGCAGTTGCTGGAGAAGCAGGAGTGCCATTTTTCAGTATAAGTGGTTCTGATTTCGTTGAGATGTTTGTTGGGGTTGGGGCTTCAAGAGTAAGAGACTTATTTGAGCAAGCTAAAAAAAGCGCTCCAGCTATAATATTTATAGATGAAATCGATGCAGTTGGTAGAAAGAGAGGAGCAGGTCTTGGTGGAGGTCATGATGAAAGAGAACAAACTCTTAATCAACTTCTAGTTGAGATGGATGGATTTGGAGTAAACCAAGGTATAATAATCATGGCAGCAACAAATAGACCAGATATACTTGACCCAGCCTTACTTAGACCAGGAAGATTTGACAGACAAGTAGTTGTTGGTACACCAGATGTAAAAGGTAGAGAAGCTATATTTAAAGTTCACTCAAGAAATAAACCACTAAATGATGATGTTAAAATGGATGTATTAGCTAGAAGAACACCAGGATTTACCCCTGCTGATATAGAAAACTTAATGAATGAAGCTGCAATACTAACAGCTAGAAAAAGAGAAAAGAAAATTAAGATGGAAACTATAGAAGAAGCTATAACAAAGGTTATAGCAGGTGTAGCTAAGAAATCAAGAGTAATAAGTGAAAAAGAAAGAAGACTTACAGCATATCATGAAGGCGGGCATGCAGTTTGTGCTCATATACTTGAGGAAGTAAGTCCTGTTCATCAAGTTACAATAGTACCAAGAGGAAGAGCAGGAGGATTTACAATGCAGCTTCCTGTTGAAGATAAGTTCTATGCTACTAAAAATGAGATGAAAGAAAACATAGTAGTTTTACTTGGAGGTAGAGTAGCAGAAGAGTTAGTGCTAAAAGATGTGTCTACAGGAGCATCAAATGACTTAGAAAGAGTTACATCTACTGCAAGAAGTATGGTAACAAAATATGGAATGAGTTCTAAACTTGGTCCAATGTCATTTGACAGTGATGATGAAGTATTTTTAGGTAATAGTTTTTCAAGTAAGAGAAATTATTCTGAAGAGGTTGCTTTTGAAATAGACCAAGAAACAAAACGTATAGTTGATGGTGCATATGATAAGACAAGAAATATATTACAAGAAAACATGGATAGACTGGAGTATGTAGCGCAAGCCCTACTTATCTATGAAACTTTAGATGCAGATCAATTTATAAAAGCATTTAATAAAGAATTACCATTAAATGATATTGAAAATGCAATTACAGAGGAAAATTCTCCTAAAGAAACTGAAGAGCAGTTAACTATAAATCTAGAAAAAGATAGAGAAGAAAGAAACAATGTTGTTGATATAAATAAAAATCAAGAAAATAAATCTGATGAAGATAAATAATTTTAAAACATTGATTATTTTAAGAGTATTATCTATTAAGGATTAAATATTAAGACTGAAAGTATAATGTTAAATTGATAAACAAAGTATATTTGCATATATCAATTTAATTAATACTTTCAGTTTTTTTGTGATTTTATCAAAGATTAGGTAGAATATTAAATTATGGAAATCAATGGTATGGGTATATACGTTTACTTATGATAATATATTAAAAAGGAATTTTAAAATTAGTAGTATTAAAAATATATTAATAATGTATAATTACTTATTAGAAGAAAATAAGTCATGAAATCATGTCATATTAGAGGTGAAGTATGCGAGAGAAGATAATAGAAATTATATTAAATAATAAATCTGAGTTTATTTCGGGTGAAGAGTTGTCAAAGCAATTAGGTGTGTCACGTGCAGCTATATGGAAACATATGAAAGCTCTAAAGGAAGAGGGATATAATATAGAATCTGTAAATAAGAAAGGTTATAGATTAGCAGAAAATCCAACTGATTTATTAAGTCCACAGAACATCTACTATAAATTAAAAACAGAGTTTATTGGTAAGAATATTGAGCATCTTGATACTGTAGATTCAACCAATGAATACGCAAAAAGAGTGGCTGTGAATAGTGTAGATGGAACTGTGATTTTAAGTGAACATCAAGATATGGGAAAAGGACGATTAGGAAGAACTTGGGATTCCAAACCTCATGAAGGGATTTGGATGAGTATTATTCTAAAACCAGATATGGAACCGTTTAAAGCGCCATTTATAACTTTAATAGCAGGAGCAAGTGTAACACAAGCTTTAAATAATCTAGGGGCAAAGACTTTAATAAAATGGCCAAATGATGTTATTTTAAATGGGAAAAAAATATGTGGTATACTAACAGAATTGTCTGCTGAGATTGAAAGAACAAATTATGTTGTTCTTGGTATTGGAATAAATGTTAAAATAATGGACTTTGAGCCAGAAATAGCTGATAAAGCTACCTCATTGTATAAAGAAGGATACAAATTGTCTAGAGTAGAGATTGTCAGAAATGTATTGGCTGAATTCGAAAAGTTATATTTAGATTATATTGCAAATAACTCAAAAGAAGAAACTCTAAAAATATGTAGAGATTATTCTGCGATTATAGATAAGAATATATATGTACTAAAAGGAAATGATAAAGAATTAGTTAAATGCTTAGATATAAATGAAGATGGTAACTTAGTGGTTCAAAGTAGTGATGGAAGTGTAAAAGAAATTGTTTCGGGTGAAGTTTCTATAAGAGGAGAAAAGGGATATGTATGATAATATTTTAGATATAGAAGGTTTAAAGGTTGGGCAAGTTGAGGATAGAAGAGGGATGACTGGATGTACAGTAGTGATTTGTGAAGAAGGTGCAACTTGTGGTGTTGATGTAAGAGGGTCAGCTCCAGGAACTAGAGAAACCGATTTATTAGACCCTGTAAATATGGTTCAAAAAGTTCATGCTGTAGTTTTAGCAGGAGGTTCTGCATATGGTCTTGAATCTACTTGTGGAGTAAGTAGATACTTAGAAGAGAGAGGAATTGGTTTTGATGTTGGAGTTGGCAAAGTTCCTATAGTTGTGGGCGCAGTTTTATTTGATTTAGGAATAGGAGATTTTAAGTGTAGACCAGATATACAAATGGGTTATAAAGCTTGTGAAGTAGCAAATACAACTGTTTTAAATCAAGGGAATTATGGAGCAGGGTGTGGAGCTACTGTTGGAAAGATAAGAGGGCAAGAATATGCTATGAAAGGTGGAATAGGAAGTTATTCTATAAAACTTGATAATGGCTTGATTGTATCTGCATTGATTGCTGTAAATGCTCTTGGAGATGTTTATGAGGATGGCAAGGTTATAGCGGGTGCCTTAAATGATAAAAAAACAGAAACAATTGATACGTACAAATTGATGAAACAAGGTGCAAGTAAAGGCGGATTTAGTATAGATAATACTACGATTGGAATTATAGCAACGAATGCTAAGTTGACTAAGGCTGAATGTAAAAAAATATCTCAAATGGGTCATGATGGGTATGCAAAAGCTATTTTTCCTATCCATACACCTCATGATGGAGATACAATATTCACAATGTCAAAAGGTGAAATAGAAGCAGATATAACGTTATTAGGTTCATTAGCTGTAGAGGCTGTGGAAAAAAGTATAATAAATGCAGTAAAAAAAGCTGATAGTGTAGAAAATATAATAGCATATAAAGACATAGTAAAAAAATGAGAAATATGATGAAATTAGCATATTTTTCTTGTCAAATTGTTGACAATGGCAACTCGTCTTGATAAAATTATTCTTGTTAGAGCGGGCATCCTGAAAGTAGTAGCCTGACTCATAATGATAAGAAATAAGAGTAAGAAAAATCAAAAAATTAAGTAGTCCGGCATCGTTAGTGAGCTGGAACGGAGGTGTATTTTTTATGATGAACACAAGTGCATCAGTAAGAAAAGTAAATGTAAGAAAGATGACTATAATAGGAGTACTATCAGCTATTTCTATTATGCTATCTATGACTCCATTGGGATTTATTCCAGTTGGACCTACAAAAGCAACTATAATGCATATACCAGTTATTATTGGAGCTATTATGGAAGGACCAATAGTTGGGGCAGCAATAGGCTTTATATTTGGAGTATCAAGTCTTTTAAACGCTATAGTAAACCCAACAGTAACATCTTTTGTTTTTATAAATCCATTAGTTTCAATATTGCCAAGAGTTATGATAGGTATATTGGCTTATTATGTATATCAACTAATAATCAATGCTACAAGTAAGGTATACATATCTGGATTAATTACAGGAGCTGTAGGTTCTTTGTTAAATACAGCTGGTGTTTTAGGAATGATATATGTTTTATATGCTGACAAGTATCTTCAAGCAATGGGTCAAAATGGTTCAGCAGGAAAGGTTATAATGGCTCTTGCCGCAGCAAATGGAGTACCAGAAGCAATAGTAGGAGCTTTAGTAGTAGCTGCCGTTGCTGCTGTACTTAAGAAAAGCAAAAAATAGAAAGAAGGTTAATGACATATGCTTCTAGTATTTGATGTTGGAAATACTAATATGGTTTTAGGTATATATAAAGGTGACAAGTTAGTTAATTATTGGAGAATTAAAACAGATAAGGAAAAAACATCTGATGAATATGGAATTCTAATAAGTAGCTTATTTAAGTATGATGATGTGGATATAAATGCTATTGATGATGTAATAATATCATCTGTAGTTCCAAATGTTATGCATTCTCTTGAAAATTTTTGTATAAAATACTGTAAAAAGCATCCATTGATAGTAGGTCCAGGCATAAAAACAGGTCTAAATATAAAATATGATAATCCAAAACAAGTTGGAGCAGATAGGATAGTTAATGCTGTAGCAGGCATAGAAAAATATGGATCACCAAGTATACTTGTAGATTTTGGAACAGCAACTACATTTTGTGCTATTTCTGAAAAAGGTGAATATCTAGGAGGTACAATAGCACCAGGAATTAAAATATCTAGTGAGGCATTATTCCAAAGTGCATCTAAATTACCTAGAGTGGAATTAGCAAAACCAGGTATGACTATTTGTAAAAGTACTGTATCAGCTATGCAATCTGGTATAATTTATGGATATGTAGGTTTAGTTGATAAAATAATAAATATGATGAAAAAAGAATTAAATTGTGATGATGTTAAGGTTATAGCTACAGGTGGACTAGCTAAACTAATTGCTTCAGAAACAAAAAGTATAGATTATGTAGATGGTTTTTTAACGCTAGAAGGATTAAGAATAATATATGAAAAAAACCAAGAATAATTAATACAGGGAATTGGATTATATATCCAATTCCCTTTTTATGATAGTTTTTTAGTGTTATGTGGTATATTATAATGAGGAAATGCAGATTTAGAAATAAAATCACAAAAACAAAGGAAAATATAGGAGAAAAACGATGAAAGTAGGAAATTTAGAATTAAAAAATAAAGTTTTTCTGTCACCTATGGCAGGGGTAACAGACCTTCCATTTAGATTAATTTGTAAAGAACAAGAATGTGGACTTTTATATACAGAAATGATAAATGGTAAGGCACTTTGCTATGATGATGAAAATACTAAAAAAATGCTTAAGATAGAAAAAGAAGAGCATCCTGTAGCTGTTCAGATATTTGGTTCTGAACCAGATTTTATGGGAAGAGCAGCAGAAATAATGAATGAATATCCAAATGAAATCCTTGATATAAATATGGGATGTCCAGCTCCAAAAGTAGTTAAAAATGGGGATGGTTCAGCACTTATGAAAAATCCTAAACTTGCAGAGCAGGTATTAAAGGCGGTAGTGAAGAATTCAAAGAAACCAGTTACTTTAAAAATAAGAAAAGGATGGGATGATAATAATATAAATGCTGTTGAGATAGCAAAGATGGCAGAAGCTTGTGGAATAAATGCTTTAGCAATACATGGAAGAACGAGAGAGCAATATTATACAGGTAAAGCAGATTGGGATATAATTGCAGATATTAAGAAAAATTTAAATATACCTGTTATAGGAAATGGTGATGTATTTACAATAGAAGATTCAATAAATATGTTAGACAAAACGGGTTGTGATGCTATAATGATAGGTAGGGGTGCTCAGGGTAACCCGTGGATATTTAAAAGAATAAACCATTATATGAATACAGGCGAGATTTTACCAGAGCCAACTCTTAACGAAAAAATAAGTACTGCCATTAAACATTTAAAGCTTGCAGTAGAAGAACATGGAGAGTATGTAGCTGTAAGGGAAATGAGAAAACACATCGCTTGGTATTTAAAAGGTCTTAGAAACTCTGCAAGACTGAGAGATGAAATTAATAAAATAGAAGACTATCAAGAAGTTGTGTCGAAATTGGAGTACTATATGGAAGACTCCTTGACATAAAAATAATAGTGACTTATAATATAGCGCATAAATTAAAAAAAGATTATAAAAATTTTAAAATATAATTAGGAAAATTCCTAAGAAATTTGTGAAGGAGTTGTATTTATAATGGAAGAGAATAAAGAATTTTTATTGACACAAGAGGGATACGATAAATTAGAAGAAGAATTAGAGAATTTAAAGGTTGTAAAGAGAAAAGAAGTTGCAGAGAGAATAAAGGTTGCTATATCTTTTGGTGATTTATCTGAAAATGCTGAGTATGATGAAGCTAAAAAGGAACAGGCACAAGTTGAAGAAAGAATCTTAAAATTAGAAAATATGGTTAGAAAAGCTGTTATCATAGATGAAAGCAAAATAGACCTTAATGTTGTTACAATAGGTTCAATAGTTAAAGTTAAAGATTTAGAATTTGATGAAGATGTTGAATATACTATAGTTGGTTCAACAGAAGCAGACCCATATGATGGTAAAATATCAAACGAATCTCCTGTAGGAAAAGCGCTTTTAGGAAGAGCTGCTAAAGAGGTTGTAGAAGTGCAAGTTCCTGATGGAGTTGCTAAGTTTGAAATATTAGAAATAAGAAGATAATCTGGAGGAAAAAAATGAAAAATAATCAACAAAGCAATGAAGAAGCACAAATTCAAGAAGACCTTAGTGAAGTACTTCAAGTAAGAAGAGATAAACTAAAAAAATTACAAGAGTCAGGTAGAGACCCTTTTAAAGAAAGTAGATATGATAGAACTCATTATTCTATGGAAATAAAAGATAACTTTGAAGCTCTTGAAGGTCAAACTACAAAAGTAGCAGGACGTATAATGAGCAAGAGAATACAAGGTAAAGCTGGTTTTATAGATATTCAAGACCAAGAAGGAAGAATTCAATCTTATGTAAGATTAGATGCTATAGGGGAAGAAGAATATAGTGTATTTTCAACATATGATATTGGAGATATAATTGGTATTGAAGGGGAAATATTTAGAACTAAAAAGGGAGAAATATCTGTAAAGGCTAAATCTGTAGTATTATTATGCAAATCTTTACAAGTTTTACCAGAAAAATACCATGGATTAAAAGATCAAGAATTAAGATATAGACAAAGATATGTTGATTTAATAGTGAACCCAGAAGTAAAAAATGCTTTTTTAATTAGAACGAAAGCATTAAAAGCATTAAGAGCATATTTAGATGACAGAGGATTTTTAGAAGTTGAGACTCCAATATTAAATACTATAGCGGGTGGAGCAAATGCTAGACCTTTCATAACTAACCATAACACTTTACATATACCAATGTATTTAAGAATAGCAAACGAATTATACTTAAAGAGACTTATTGTTGGTGGATTTGATAAAGTTTATGAAATGGGAAGAATGTTTAGAAATGAAGGTATGGATTTAAAACATAATCCTGAATATACAGCTATAGAATTATATCAAGCATATGCAGACTACACTGATATGATGGAGATAACAGAAAATGTTGTTGCACATATGGCTGAAGTTGCTACAGGAAGTATGATAATCAACTATCAAGGAACAGAAATAAACTTTACACCTCCTTGGAAGAGAATGACTATGGAAGATTGTGTGAAGGAATATTCTGGTGTAGATTTTTCTACAATAAATACAGATGAAGAAGCATTAGAAGTTGCTAGAGAAAAAGGCATAGAAATAAAACCTGGAATGAGAAGAGGGGAAGTAATAAATGCTTTCTTTGAAGAGTTTGGAGAAGATAAATTAATCCAACCAACATTTATAACACATCATCCAGTTGAAGTATCTCCATTATCTAAGAGAAATGCTGAAGACCCAAGAAGAACTGATAGATTTGAAGCTTTTGCTAATAAGTGGGAATTAGCTAATGCATTTTCTGAGCTTAATGACCCAATTGACCAAAAAGGAAGATTTATGGACCAATTGAGAAAAAGAGAATTAGGCGATGATGAAGCTTTTGAAATGGATGATGATTTCTTAAAAGCATTAGAAGTAGGTTTACCTCCTACAGGTGGACTAGGAATAGGTATAGATAGAGTTATTATGCTATTAACTAATTCTCCATCTATAAGAGACGTATTATTATTCCCAACTATGAAACCTATTGATAATAATCAAAATAAAGAAGAAGAAAAATAAAAAATACAAGCATTCTACTAAGTTTTAAATAGAATAGAGCTATTAAATTATCAATAAATAGCTTTATTTTATTTAAAATGTCAATGTAGAATGCTTTTTATATATTCTAAAAAAATTTTCATGTATTTAATTTATAAATTACCAACAAACGTTACAAACTGATATTAGTTTTTGTTGATTGGAACTTTATATTTAGAAAATATGATTGAAAGTAATTTATTATGAAAATATTTAAAGTAATTTTTGGGAAGGAAAAAGGAATAATTTTTGAGAATACTATATATAAAAAATTATTGGGGGAATGCGTGATGTTTCAAGTAATTGATTTTTTATGTTTAGTTTGTATTGGATTTTTAGTTCTTGATGTTATGGTATATTTTTGTAAGGATGCAATGGATATATTTGAAAGTACAACTAAGGTTAATAAAGTTAAGAGTATAAATGTTTGGGCAGATAGAGTCAGAGCTAACTCATATTCTTATGAAAATAAAATTGCAAAATAGGAAAAACTGTATATGCATGTGTTACTTGTAATATCAAGGGTTATATCTGTTAGTTTTAGTTAAAAGTATTAAAAAAAACAAAGAGTTATAACCTTTTTTAAAATAAAAAACAAAAAAAGTATTGACGAATTATTTTTAAGGTGATATAGTATTACTTGTCCTTAAGAAAAGGGCAAACATGAAAAATGAACTTTGAAAATTAAACAGTAGGTTAATTTATAAAACAAGAAACAAACCATAAAGCCAGATATTTTGATAACAATAGTATCTGAGCCTGATAAACTTTTATTTGAGAGTTTGAT
>NZ_JAGWCT010000011.1:0-68520 GCF_020657815.1 Clostridioides sp. ZZV15-6597
GAAAAAATTTATTAAAGATAGTATTTTTATGTAGTATTCTATTTGTTTCTGGTATTTTCGTAAAACAAGTCTTTGCATCTCAAAGTAATTCGAAAAAAACACTTAATATAACTATAAATGGTTATGATGTAACACTATCTAAGGAAGGGATTTTTAATAGTCAAAACGTAAAACAACTTAATTCAACAAATCAAAATAGTATAACAATAAAAAATCCTAAAAATGTAAACAGTGTCAAAATAGATGATAAAGAAATTAATGTAAATAATAAATCTACTTTTAAGTTAAAAGAAATCAATAGCTCTTCTAAAATAAAAATATCTGTAATATATAATGGTGAAAACTCATATAGAAATTATTATATAAACTCTCTTTCAAAAGATTTTCCAAAGTATACTGTTACTGCAAATAGCCCTTATGATGGTGATTATTATCTTACTACACACAATGAAGAACATAATTTTGTATTTAAATTAAATAACCAAGGAAATATAATTTTTTACAAGGAAGTCGAATCAAATCCTTTTGATTTTAAAAAAATAACTACAGATGATGGTAAAATTAGATATGGATATTTACTTCAAGATAAAGACTCAACAAAGCGAATAAGTTCTGTTGGATACTCCCCATCATATCTTGTAATATTAGATGAAAATTATAATGAAATAAATAAAATTACTATGGAGAAAAGTAAAAACATAGAATCTGGTACTGAGTTAGAAAACCATGACTTTATATACATAGATGATAATCACTATATTGTTTCTAGTTATCAAAAGACTAAGGCGACAAATGTTCCTTCAAAATTGAGTAAAGGAAATTCTCCTTATGTAGTAAATAGTGTATTACAAGAAATAAAGGATGGGAAAGTTGTATGGCAGTGGGAAAGTATTGATTATGAAAAGCTATATGAAGAAAGTGCTGAACAAAATAATTTTAGCGAAAAAAGTGATACATCCTTAGACTATGTACATTTTAATTCTATGACTATCGACCCAAAAGACGGAAATCTAATCTGCTCATTTAGAAATTTAGATGAAGTTATTAAATTAGATAGAAAAACAGGAGAAATTATTTGGACTTTAGGAGGATTGGGTGATGAGTTTGATTTAACAGATAATCAAAAGTTCTCAAGACAACATAATGCTAGAATTACAGATGATGGATATATAACTTTATATGATAATGGTGTAAAAAATAAATCTACAAGAGTTATTAAAATAAAATTGGATGAAGAAAATAAAAAAGTTACTGAATATCACTCATATGACATAAATGACTACTACAAATATATGGGGTCAGTTCAAGAAATAGATAGTGAAAAAGATGTGTTTTTAGTTGGAACTGGTGGAAAGGCTGGAGAAGAACAAGACTTAGTGGCTATGGAAAAAGATTTTTCTAATGATAAAGTTTATTTTAAGTTTTCATTCAAAAGTGGTGAAAGCATGTATAGATGTTATAAAATCAAGTAGCACATATTTAGAAAATATAAATCTCTAAAATATACAATAAATCCTGCAATAACAATGAAAATGTCCATGTTTACCTGCAGGATTATTCATTTTTCATCAATCAGTATTTTTTATAAAACTCACACTTCCTTTAGCTTTCTTCCCTGTAACAGTAATTTTATATGTTCCACTTTCATCAACCTTTACTTGAAATGTACTTGTCTTGAGATTCTTCCCTTCGAAAACAGGCTTTTTATCATCTTCTTGTATGAAATTATTTTCTAAATCATTATGATGACCACTCTGTAATTTTTTAACATAATAACTTATCTTTATTATATCTTCTATATTTTAGTTTTAAAATAGTTTATATATTCTATTTATCAATAAAGAAGGCTAATCCTATAAAATCATATAAATCAATTTCATAGAATTAGCCTTATATCAAGTAATTAACTACTTAGCAATTAAATAATTTTAAATTTTATACTAAAGCAAATTTTTTGTGTCTATCTTTTCTATACTTAGTTAACTTAATATCTTTTTTATTTCGTTTTTATCTTCAGTATTTAATAAAACTTCTAAAGTATGTTGGTCATTAATCTTTGAAAATAAGCTTCGTATTTCTTTCTTATTATTTTCTTTAAGTGCCAGCAGTACCACTAAATCTACCATAAATTTATTGTCCCATACTATGGGCTTATTTAATCTTGCTATAGCTATTGCTGGCTTTATAACATTTTCTGGAAGTCCATGTGGTACAGCAACTTTTGAAGCCATTACAACACTTCCCATAGCCTCTCTTTTATACACACTTAATATATATTTTGAGTCTACATATCCACCTTCTTCAAGCTTTGATACAAGAGTATCGATTATATACTCCTTTGAGATTCCTTCAAAATCATATAAAATCAAATCTTCATGTATTAAATTATTCAATTGATTATCGCTACTCAAAGATGGTTGTTTATTATTTAAATGTTCTAATACCTTGTTAATTCCATTTTTTCCAAGTACCTCATTATAAGAAATAAAAGGTACATTTTTATAATCTATATCAATTGTGCCACAAATAGCAATAATATTATATTCAGCTTCAATGTCATTTAATTCATCTTCTAAATTATTATTTAAAAAAGCAATTGGCTTTACTTCAATTGAAGCATCATATTCCTCAATTTGCTTTTCTATATGTTCCTTTAAGTTTAAAGCTGTGCCTACCCCACTTAAACATAATGTAATAATTACATTTTTCTTTCCATATTCATTTTTTCTATAACTAAATTTATTTGTGTTTACCATAGCATAATTTTTATTTTTCTTTAAATCCGCTATTATACCATCTAAACTTTTTCCTTCAATTGTAGCCAATTTTCCTGCTTCCATTGCTAATAATGTATCCACCCTATTTACAGTCTTGCATCTAATACCAAGTCTTTTTTCAACCTCATCACCAAGGATTACTAAAGAACCCATATCAATTAGAACTAAAATTCCTTTTTGTGCTTCTATCTTTTTAAGTTCTTCTAATACATGTTCTATGCCTTCTGCTGGTGAATCTGTAAGTGCTATTTCTATACCCAATGTACATTCTATACCAAGGATATGATTTACAACATTAGACATTTCAATTCCAACCTTACCATGTGTAACTATAACTACTTTTACTTTATCTTTTATACTTTCTTCATTGTAACAAAATTTATTTATATAATACGCTAAATATCCAAGTTCATCCTCTGGGAATGTAACTTGTGTTAAATCTTCCACTATTCCCATTACATATCTGGATAATTCATATTCCATTGGCATTGATGCTTTTATCTTATCCAAACTTGGATTTATTATAGTTTTTCCATCTTTTATTCTATCTATAGCATGCTCAATATGAATCGCTAAAGCTAAATACAACCCTTGATTTACATGTTTAAATTGCTCTTTAATAAATACAATTACTTTGTCCATTATCTCTAGTGTGTATTCTTTTAACTGTCCTCCCCAATCTATTCGACTTCTTCTATCAGATAAGTTTTTATTGTTTTTAATAGCGTTAAATTTATTATCTAATTTTTCTATAAATGCATTTTTTAATTCTTCTTCTGAAAAACACTTACTTTCTAGAACCTTCAATTCTTTTTCTGCATAATTGTATATTTCACTTATCTCATTATCAGACAAAATTCTATTTTTTCCACTTACTAACTCACTAATATCTATATATATATCTTCAACTGAAAACTCAGAATACTTTTCATCTTCACAATTACAATCATAATATCCACTTTTTATATAATCTCTTAAGCTATCTAAATCTATAATTACCTTGTCACTAGAAAATATTGCCTTACTAAAAGCTCTAGCACAAGTTACTTGTATATCACTCTTTAACTGCCCTATATTCCCAGTACATTTATAATTCATAAGTGCACACATCACTTCTTTAGTTATTATAAAGTTTTTATTTACTCTTTTTGCTTCTCTTTCAAAGAATTTTATTATTATTTCATATCTTTCAGATTTCGGTCTTTCACTCATATTAGGTAAATTTATTACCATTGGTATACGTCTTCTAAATGTTTGAAGTAAATTAGAATCTGGATTTTCTGTTGTAGCACTTATTATGAGAACATTTGCCTTTCTATTAGAACTACTCTCTCCTAATCTCCTAAATTCACCTCTATCTATTAAAGAAAATAATATCTCTTGACCAGCAGCAGGTAATCTATGAATTTCATCCAAAAACAAAATTCCATTATTGGCTTGCTCTACAAGACCCTCTCTATTTGCATCTGCTCCTGTGTATGCACCTTTTACCACTCCAAACAGCTGAGCTATCAATAGGTTAGGATTTTCTGCATAATCTGCACAGTTAAATACTATGAATGGACTATTTTCTTCTTTGATATTATTTTTCACAGCATATTTGTACATACATGTGGCTAACTCACTCTTACCTACACCTGTTTCCCCATATATTATAGTATGAAGACCATTAGGAGGATACATGATTGCTGATTTAGCTAGGTTTACTTTCTCTTTCAAACTGCCTTTTATACCTATTAATTCTTCAAACCCATCCTCTTCTACAGCCTTACTAACTTTTACATGCTTTCCAGAGGATACTAGTTCTTTATCTTTTATTTCAGCTTTCGGTTGGCTTAAATTTTCTTCTTTTAGTAATTTTGATACTGCACTTCTTGATATATTATAGCCATTTTCGGTTAAAATTTCAGTTATTTTTCTTTCAGACATTTGTGGATTCTCATTTACAATCTTAGATATATCTTTTATTAAGATTTGTTTTCTTCTTTCTCTTGAATCTAAAATATTATTTTTTTTTCTAACTGCTATTACTTCAGACCTAGCTACATTTAATATTTCAGCAAGTTCTTGGTCAGTGTATGGATTTTTCTTGTCTTCTCTTTGTATCTCTCTTAATATTTTATCCATATTTCGCCTCCTTACTTTAAATTTTAGTTTATTTCAATATATTATACACCAAAATAAGACTAGGCAAAATAGCCTAGCCTTATTGCTTAGAATTTCCATAAGAACTTCTCTTATACTTATAATCATATTTCTATAATTATAATTTTAAAGAAGCACCTTCCCAATCCTTCATAAAGCTATCTATTCCTTTGTCTGTCAAAGGATGCTTAATCATTTGGTTTATAACTTTAAGAGGAACTGTTGCTATATCTGCTCCCATTCTAGCAGCTTGTAAAACATGTATTGGATTTCTAACACTAGCAACTATTATTTGAGCCTCAATACTATTTACACTAAATATATCAACAATTTCTTCAATTAAATCAAGACCATTTTGTGATATATCATCTAATCTTCCAACAAAAGGACTTACATATGTAGCTCCAGCTCTAGCAGCTAAAAGAGCTTGTCCAGCAGAGAATATAAGTGTAACATTAGTTTTTATACCTTTACTAGATAATACTTTTACTGCCTTTAAACCTTCTGCTGTCATAGGTATTTTTATAACTATATTTTTATGTATCTTAGATAATTTTTCTGCTTCTTCTATCATACCCTTGTGCTCTAAACTTATTACTTCTGCACTTATCGGCCCATCTACTATCTCACTAATTTCTTTAACTACTTCTATAAAATCTCTACCTTCTTTAGCTATTAGAGATGGATTTGTAGTCACTCCACATATTACACCTAAATCATTTGCTTCTTTTATTTCTTCAATATTAGCTGTGTCTATAAAAAATCTCATTTAAAAAATCCTCCATAATTAAAATATGTGCTAAACACAAGTATATAATATCATAAATTATCTAAATTTTACAGTTCCATTATCTATAGATTCAACTACTGCTAAAGATTCTAATCTTACATCATTGGCCTTTAAAAGTGCTCCTCCAGCTTGGAATCCTTTTTCAATAACAATCCCTACTCCAACTAAGTTTGCATTTGCTTGCTCAATTAAATCTTTAAGCCCAAGAGCTGCCCTTCCATTAGCTAAAAAATCATCTACTATCAATATATTTTCACCTTCGTTTATATACTTTTTAGAAACTTTTACTGCATATTCTTTTGCCTTAGTAAATGAATATACATTAGTTTCATACACATCTTTATCTAAATTTTTAGATTCTGATTTTTTTGCAAAAACTACAGGCGCATTATCAAAGTATTGTGAAACAATTGATGCTATAGCTATCCCCGAAGCCTCTATTGTAAATATTTTATCCACTTTTTCTCCACTAAATCTTTCTTTAAACTCTCTTCCTATTTCATTTAAAAAAGCTACATCAATTTGATGATTTAAAAAACTATCGACTTTTAGTATATCATTTCCTGAAACACTACCTTCTCTTAATATCTTTTCCTCTAAAGCCTTCATTGTACTCCCACCTAAACCTTTCTAAATTATATTAATCTTAATAAAAAAAATTATATTCTCTTTAATTTTACTATCTACATTGCTTGTATTTTATCTTAGAATACTAAAAAAGCTCCTGTCTATATCATAGACAGGAGCTTAAAATTCAAAGTAACCAACTTAATATATAATTTAAAATAAGTATAAACTATATCATCTTCACTCCTGTAGTTAAGCTATTATTGGTAGCTTAGTAGAAACATTTGAACCATATTATCAAAAGTATACAGGTAAACATATTAATTTATTCTTTTTAATTATATATTATAATTCTCTATTATTCAACAAATAATTCAAACTGTGTAGAATAAAACATTCATTAGTTACTTGACAAAATCCAACCTTTTTAAGTAAACTTATAGATTTTCCATAAAGATATAACTTTTTTCTATATTATCTAGAAGTACTTCATCATTGCTTATATTAGCTATTTTAGAAATAGCTTTTTTTACTCCATTAGACTTTATTAGTTCTTGCAATTCTACACTTTGAGCATCTTCACTATTATTATAATGAAGTGCTGCACCTATTCCAAGAATTAAATTATCAACTGTTAAACCATATGATTTTGCTGTCATTAGAGGCTTAATCAATCTGTCTTTATCGCTTAATTTTCTAAGCGGCTCTCTTCCAACTCTGACTACATCATCATTAAGATATGGATTTTTAAATCTGTTTAAAATCTTATCAATATATTTATAATGTGCTTCTGAATCAAAATTATATTTTTTGATTAATCCTTCTCCACTTTCTGTCATTGCATTTTTCACTATATTACAAATATATTCATCATTTATACTTTCTTCTATTGTTTTGTATCCTTTTAAGTACCCTATATAAGCAGTTATAGCATGGCCTGTATTTAGTGTAAACAACTTACGTTCTATATAAGCCATAAGGTTATCAGCTAAATTCATTCCAACTATATTAGGTATTTCTCCTTTAAATCCTTGCTTTTCAACATTCCACTCATAAAAATTTTCAACGGTTACATCAAGAGGATTCTCATTTTTACCAGGAGGAACTATTCTATCAACTGAACAGTTAGGGAAACCAATATATTTCTCTAAATAGTCTGCTTCTTCTTTATTTAGACACTTAAGTATTTCCTCTTTTAAAGAAGAACTTGCATATATCGCATTTTCACAAGCTATTATATTTAAATTATTTGTTAATCCTTTTTCTTTTCTAGTTTTTATACCTCTAGCAATTGTAGGTGCTATTTTAGTTAAAACTAAAGGACCAACTGCTGTGGTTATTATTTCAGCTTCTACAATCTCGTCTATTATTTCTTCTTTTATAGATGAAACTGCACTTATATTGTCAATTACTTCATCTACACATTCTACATCTCTTATGTGTATAGTATATTTTTTATCTTTATTTATTGAATTTAATATTTCTTCATTAACATCAGCAAATACAACATGATAACCTGACTTAACTAACAAACCTCCAATAAATCCTCTCCCAATATTTCCTGCTCCAAATTGGATTGCCTTTTTCATTTTAAGTTCCTCCTAAGATTAGTTGGCAAAAGCTTCCATAAAAGCTTGTTTGTCATTTGAATTTTTTAGTCTCTCTGTTAAATCATCATCTAAAACTATTGCTATATTAGATAGTATCTCTAAATGCTCATCTCCAACACCAGCTATTCCTATTAATAAATATGCCTTTTCTCCATCAAAGTCTATACCATTAGGGAATTGTAGTATCACTATTCCAGAAGATAATATTTCTTTTTTCGCTTCATTTACACCATGTGGAATAGCAACACCCATTCCCATATATGTAGTCATTACCTTTTCTCTCTCCAACATTGCTGGTATATATTCTTCTTTTACATATCCATTTTCAAATAATTTTCTTCCTGCTAAAGTTATAGCTTCTTCCTTTGAAACACTATCTAATCCTAAAAATATATTATTCTCATTTAATACTTTACTCATAATATCAACCTTCCTTTTTTAATGTAAATTTTATTTATCTATTAATGTTCTTAATTTATTTGTATAAAAATTAAAAACTATACCTTTTATTTCTAACGTTATCTCTTGTATAGAAAATTTGTTTATTTTATTAGTAAAAACAAAATTATCTATTAATGAGCCACTTATTTCACTCATTATTTGTCTTTGATAACTTGGTGAATTTTTAGGAAGTAACATAAAAACCACATTTTCAATTTCTTCCTTGGAATTTAGTTTTATGTTATTTTCTAATCTTATTATTGCTAACTTCATAATATCTATTCTTTCACTCATACAATGTAATAATAAAATCCTTGATTCTTCTATATATGGAATTGATATTTTTAATCTTTCTTCTAAGGATTCTTTTATAGATATTACATCTTCACTAGATTCTACAAATATTTTTGATGAATCCATAATAAGTTCATCTAAGTTTTTACTTTTAAATTTTTTAAATTGAATTTCATCTAAAAACTTAAGAATATCTCTTCCTATGTTCATGCTTTCTGTTATCTGTTCATATACTTTATTTTTATTTTTAGTATCATCTTTTACTTTTAAATCCATTAATTTGTTTTGAGCTATAGACTTTATTTTTTCTTTGATTATCAACTCATCATCTGAACTCATAAATGGACCTACACATATATAATCTAAGTTTGTATTTAGTTCCACTGTAGATACAATTAAATCGACTTCTTTTTCTTTTAAATATTCTTCATCTATGTTTATAGCTGAAATAGTTTCAAGTATATTTAGATTGGGAAATTTATTTTCAATTTTAGTCGATAAAAACCTTGAAGTACCTATTCCAGTTGGACATGCTACAACAATATTCAGATTAGTATACATCATTAGATTTTTTTCTATGGCTGATGCAAAATGCATTGCAATATATCCTATTTCAGATTCAGGTATTGAATTTATATTTAGCTTATCTTTTATGATTTTAGAAATTTTTTCAACTCCATTATAAGCATATGAATACTTAGTTTTTATTTCATCTAAAAGAGGATTTCTTATTTCTAATCCCATATTCAATCTGTTTATAGAAGGTCCCAGATGGTTTGCTAGGTCTTTAAATAATCTTTCATCATTTTTAAGACTTATCTTAAATTCATCTTCTGCTAAATCTATCATTTTATTTGTAATGTCCATCACTTCTATATCATCTAAGTTTAACTCTTTATGACTTGAAGATGACCTTTGCTTTGCACCTCTAATATGCATAGTTATATATCCAACTTCATCTAATGGTATATCCATACTAAAATCAACTGCCATACCTTTTACGATTTCTTGCGCTAATTTAAACTCTTCGGTTAAAGATAATTCCTTTAGAAAATCTTTCTCCATGGTTATATTCTCACCATTTTTTATCCTCTGTAAAGCTAGTGAAATATGAACTACAAGACCTATATATGCACTATCAGCTAAATTTACATCTAATTCAGAAAGCTTCTTTGTTAATGTACTTTCAACTTTTCTTATTATGCACTTGTCCATTAAATTTAAAAGTCTATTTTCACTTAAAATTTCTATTGCTTTATCAGTTTGTATATTCTCACTTATATTTCTAACCATGTCCAATATTTCTTTTTCATTAAATGAGTCATATATAAGGTTTACATATGCTTCTCTAAAGTTTTTTTCCTGACCTTTGAGATACACACCAAGCCCTGGTTTTCTAATAAGCTCAATATCAAATCTTTCTAACCATTCACTTGCTAATGTAAAATCATTGTTTAGTACCCCTTCAGATACCTTTAATATTTTTGCAAAGTAATAAGATTTTACTGGCTCATTAGAAACTAGTAGCTTTGATAATATAATTAAATTTCTTTCTTCTTTACTGTATTCTTTTTCTATTTTTTCTTCTTCTAACAACTCAATGATAAAATTTTGATTTTCTATATTTTCTTCTAAAATCAAACCTACACCTGGTTTTTTTACAAAATTAAAATCATTTTCATCAAACCATTTTTCAATTCCTGACATATCTCTAAGTACAGTTCTTGAGCTTAGCTCTAACTCTCCTGCAATCTCAGAAATGGTTATTGGAATATTCTTTTTGGAATTTTCTACTATCATGAGTATTATCTTTTTTTGTCTAGATGTAATCTTCTTTTTTTTCAAATTTATCCACTCCTAATCAGTGGTACTTTTTATTTTTTATTTAGATTCTAATCTTTTAAACAGTATATCTAAATTTGGGTCATTTAAAAAGTTATTTATTGAGACTATCTCAACATTTGAATTATTTTTGGCAACTCTTTCAACTAATGTATTGTGAGTTACTACTATTTGTGTATCATCTGGAAGATTATCAACAGATGAGTTTGTAATTTCTATATCTAAATTTAAGTTTTTTATTCTATTTTTAAATCTAGAAGCTCCCATTGCACTAGAACCCATTCCTGCATCACATGCAAATACAATCTTCTTAATTTCATTTAATTCAAGTTGCTTTTCTTCAACTTTTTTATCCGAACTTTTGCTTGCAGATTTCATATCACTCATCTTTGCTTTAGCTTCTTCTAAAGTACCATCTTCTTCACTTTGATTTGCTGAAGCTCTCTTAACAAATGGTGCTGCCACTAAGAATGATACAGCTGTCGCAACTGCAACCCCTGCTAATACTGGAAGTAATCCTCCTTTTGGTGCTAGTGCCATAAGTGCAAATATACTTCCTGGTGATGGTGCTGCTACAAGTCCAGCTCCTAATATTGAAAAAGTTAATATTCCTGCTGCTCCACCTGCCATTGTAGCTAATATTAAAACTGGATTCATTAATATATATGGGAAGTAAATTTCATGGATACCACCAAGGAAATGTATTATTACTGCTCCTGGTGCTGATTGTTTTACACTTCCTCTACTAAACATCCAATATGCTAATAGAACACCTAATCCTGGTCCAGGGTTACTTTCTAATAAGAACATTATAGATTTACCTGCTTCTTTTGCTTCAGCTATACCTATAGGACCTAATATACCATGGTTTATTGCATTGTTTAAGAACAGTACCTTTCCAGGTTCTATAAATACTGAGACTAAAGGTAATAAACTTTTACTAACTATAAATTGCACTCCTGATTCTATAAGAGCTGTACCTGCTACTATAGCTGGTCCAATTGCATAAAAACCTAATATTGCAAGAAGCATACCTATTATACCTATTGAAAAGTTATTTACTAACATTTCAAATCCTGTTGGTATTTTTCCATCTACAAGTTTATCAAACTTCTTGATTACCCATCCTGCAAATGGGCCCATTATCATTGCACCAATAAACATTGGTATATCAGCTCCAACGATTACTCCCATAGCTGCTGCTGCACCTATTACTCCCCCTCTTTGTCCTGCTATAGCTTTACCACCAGTATATGCTATCAACAGTGGTAAAAGATATTTTATCATTGGATCGCCTATAGTGCTTAATTTTTCATTTGGCATCCATCCTGTTGGTATAAATAATGCTGTTATAAGACCCCATGCTATAAAAGCTCCTATATTTGGCATTACCATACCACTTAAAAATTTACCTACTCGCTGTATAGATGTCTTTATTGTCGATTGATTAGAACTGCTCATAATTTTACCTCCATTTGAATTATATTCTATATCGATATGATTCCCTTTTGTTATACTTTTATTATAGAGTTTATATTTTATAGTAACAACTTTAAGAAATCGTTTCTATGTCACTTACGATAATGACATTTTTCATTTTAGTTTTTGTTTAATTTTATTTATGTAGTATTTTAGAATATCAATCTTTATAAATAATACTATATTTATAAAGTACTTGTGTATTTGATGAATATCATAAAACCTTATACAAAAGTGATTAAGAATTTTACGAAATAAATTTTTTAGGGATACTTTTGGACATACTAATATAGATTTAATTAATTTATACTTTCAATAAAAAATGCTCTATACCCAATATTAGTAACAGGAGTATATAAACATAATGCAAGAGATTATATACTAAGAATTAACTTCAAATTAGCTACTACATTAAATAAAACCTTATTTAATATACAGTTTGATTGTGTAAAGCAACATATATTAAACAAATTCAGTTAAAATAGTTTAAATTTTTCAAAAATCTCAATATCTGACAAAATACTTTAATAAAATTAAAGAATAAGTTATAATTAATACTATCAATTATAATAAAGTATAAAAATATTAAGGAGTGATTAAAAAATGGCGTTTTATTTTGATACACCATCGCATACTTTCAGTGAGTACCTACTTGTACCAGGTTTCTCTTCTATTGATTGTATACCTGCTAATGTAAGTTTAAAAACACCTGTTACTAAATTTAAAAAGGGCGAGGAAGCAGATATTCATATGAATATACCTTTAACTTCTGCTATTATGCAATCTGTTTCTGATGACAAGATGGCTATTGCGCTTGCTAAAGAAGGCGGTATCTCATTTATATATGGTTCTCAAACTATTGAAAGTGAAGCTGCTATGGTAGCACGTGTTAAATCTCATAAGGCTGGATTTGTTGTGAGTGATTCAAATATTAAACCTGACAATACATTAAAAGACATACTTGAACTAAAAGAAAAAACTGGACATTCTACGGTTGCTGTTACTGAAGATGGTACTTCAACTGGTAAATTATTAGGTATTGTTGCGAGTCGTGATTATCGTATAAGTCGTATGGATTTAGATACTAAAGTTAGTGAATTTATGACTCCTATGTCATCCATAGTTTATGCTAACAAAGATGTTACTTTAAAAGAAGCAAACAATATTATATGGGACCATAAGCTTAATTCTCTTCCTGTACTTGATGATAATGGTAATCTTGTATATATGGTGTTCCGTAAAGATTACTCTTCTCATAAAGAAAATCCACTTGAACTTTTAGATTCTTCTAAAAGATATGTAGTTGGAGCTGGTATCAATACTAGAGACTTTGCTGAGCGTGTTCCTGCTTTAGTTGAAGCTGGTGCTGATGTTTTATGTATAGACTCTTCAGAAGGTTTTTCTGAGTGGCAAAAGATAACTCTTGATTTTATTCGTGAAAAATACGGTGATACAGTTAAGGTTGGAGCTGGGAATGTAGTTGACCGTGAAGGATTCCTTTACCTTGCTGAAGCTGGTGCTGACTTTGTTAAAGTTGGTATTGGTGGTGGTTCTATATGTATCACTCGTGAGCAAAAAGGTATAGGACGCGGACAAGCTACTTCTATAATTGAAGTTGCTCAAGCTAGAGATGAATACTTTGAAAAAACAGGTATTTACATTCCAATTTGTTCTGATGGTGGTATTGTTTATGACCATCATATAACTTTAGCTTTAGCTATGGGTGCTGATTTTATAATGCTTGGTAGATATTTCTCTCGTTTTGATGAGAGTCCAACTAATAAGGTTAATATAAATGGTAGTTACATGAAAGAATATTGGGGAGAAGGTTCTGCACGTGCTAGAAACTGGCAAAGATATGACCTTGGTGGAGATAAGAAACTTTCTTTTGAAGAAGGTGTTGACTCTTATGTTCCTTATGCTGGTTCTTTAAAAGACAATGTGACACTTTCTCTAAGTAAAGTTCGTTCTACTATGTGCAACTGTGGTGCTCTTAGTATTCCTGAACTTCAAAAAAATGCTAAGCTAACACTTGTATCTTCTACTAGTATAGTTGAAGGTGGAGCTCATGATGTTATGCTAAAAGATAACAGAAACTTATAATATAAATAAAAGTGTAGTTAATTGTAAAACAATCAACTACACTTTTTATTTTAATATAAGTTATTATTTATAAGTTATTATTTAACTGTAAATTCAAGAAGCTTACTTTTTAGTTCACTTTCTATTTTTGATAATTCAACTTCGGCTTCTTGTCTCTTTATTCTACCATCATTTTGTATCTTAACTACTTCATCAATAGTTGATATTAAAGATTGATTAGTTTTCTTAATTGTATCTATATCTACAATGCCTCTTTCTGATTCTTTAGCTGTTTCTATTGTTCCCATTTTCAATGTTTCTGCATTCTTTAGTAGAAGTTCATTTGTCATGTTACTAACTTCACGTTGTGCTTTCATAGCTTGATTCAAATGAGATATTCCAAGAGCAAGTACTATTTGATTTTTCCATAATGGAATAGTATTTACTATAGTAGATTGAATTTTTTCTGCCATTAGATTATTGCTATTTTGAACCAATCTTATCTGTGGAGCCATTTGAAGTGACACCATTCTAGTTAATTCTAAGTCATGAATCTTCTTTTCAAATCTGTCACAAAGTGAAACCATATCATTTACAGATTGAGCATCTTCTGTTGAACCAGACAGACTTGCTTTTTCTCTTAATTTTGGCATCTCAAGCTCTTTCATATCTTTTAGCCTTTGTTTCCCTGCTATAATATACATTGTAAGCTCTTTTGAATAAGCTAAGTTTAATTCATACATTTTATCAAGCATTGCTATGTCTTTCAATATTTTAACTTGATGCTTTTGAAGTTCTTTACTTACTTTGTCTACATTTACTTCTGCACTATCATACTTAGTTTTTAAATTTGAAATTTTATTATTTGCCTTTTTAAAAATCCCTAAAAAACCACCTTGTTCTTTTTCATCAGCTGAAAATGATTTTAAATCAGTAACTAGATTTGTAAGCATATCACCAACTTCGCCTAAATCTCTAGTTTTAACACTCTTTAAAGCGGTTTCCGAAAATCCTGCTACCTTTTTTTGAGCCCCAGCTCCATATTGCAAAATCATATTTGTATTTGTAATATCTATTTTTTCTGCAAACTCTTTTACCATTTTACGTTCAGCTTCTGATAGTTTTTCTTCTTCTGGGTCTTTTTCATTCTTTTTCATTAATAGGTCAGAATTATTTATATCATTTGTTTTTGTTTCTTCACCAAATGGGTCAAGTGTCAGTGTTGGCATAACTGGTATATCATCTAAATTATTCATTCTATACTTCTCTCCTCTTCCTTCATAAAGTACTAATTATATACTTATATCTTGCACATTTTTATCCTTTATAACTAATTAACTGTTCAAAAATAACAGAATATTTTTTATATTACAGTTAAAACTTTCCACCTGTTAATCCCTCTTGAACTAACATATTTTCTAAGACAGTAATATCTGTAGATATGTCAATAGCTTCATCCTCAAATAGAGAATCCAGTTGGTTCTCAAAAGCCACTACAATTGTACTCATTGTACTTTCAATACTCTCCATAGTTGTTGTTATATTTTCTCTGTCTATGCCTTGTTCTTCCAATGTATGATATGAATTTAAAAGCTTCAAAGTAGTTGGAATATAATAATCCATAAATTTTTGTATCTGAGTAAGTTTTGATGGGTCATGTTTTACAACATCAAATATTTTACTCGTAACATCTTCTACTTGTACAATTTTGCTGCACATTGATTCTGATTTAATATTTTCATTAGCTTCTTTTATTTGTCTCAAATAGTCCATTCCCTTTTTAATAATCATATCAACTTCATTACTATTCTCAACTTCATCTTCTTCAACTTCACACACTACATCTTCATACACTGGTGGAATTCCATCTTCATTTGTCAAGACAATTTGATTGTTTCTTTTATCAATATAAGTATTTATAAAGTAATTTTTATCTATCATCTTTTGCACATCTTTTATTATAAATTTTAATGATTTAGATGTGCTTTCTGCAATAAGTTCTACTGGAATAATATTTTTATTACTTATGATTGTACAGTATTTTTTGTAACGAGAAATTTGGTCTCCTAATCTTTTACCTTTAAAAATGCAAACTCCACCTATTATTAAAAATAAAGCACATACTTGAATAGGAAGTATAACTGCCCACCCAATTATAATTGAAATAGTTGACAATACTAAAGCTGATAGTGTGAATAAACCTACTAAACCCCATCCAACTATCTTTAAAAATTTACTTAAAAACGAATTTATTAATACAGATTTTTTAGAAAAATTCTCTGGTTTATACATGATTTATATCCTTTCATTTTTACTAATATTATTATTATATTTCAGTTTGATTATACAATTACTTACTTATTACTGTCAAGGAATTTGAAATTCTACAAATTATTTCAAATAAGGTAATAGACTTAAATGTAAGTACATTTTCTAACTAAAAATGTACTTACATTTAATGCTATACAAAAATAAGAGAACTTAATTTTAAGTAAATTTAAGTCCTCTTACTTTTTATATTTATATAATTATCATTATTTATATCATCTATACTTAATATAAATAAAAAATTGTATCAATAAAGATTTGCAAATATCTCTCTTATTTCTTCTCTACTAAGTTCTACATAATTATTGGCAAGTAATCTCTGTTGATTTGCTATTGTGCTATCAGTAAATTCATCTATCTGACTTTCCACCATTCCATATTCTCTTAAAGATTTCTTAGCTATTAATTTGTTTAAGAATTTCTCTAATTCTCCATAAACATCACAATTAGGGTCACATTCAAGAGCATCTGCTAAAATTTTTGTACATTGTGTAATCTTTCCATTAGGATTTTTTCTAGAGTACATCTTAAATACTTCAGTAAAGAACTGATAATTTGCTTCACCATGTGCAACATGGAAAGCTGCACCTATCGAATAAGATAAAGCATGCACTGCTGCACAACCAGCATTTCCAAAAGCAATTCCTGCATAGTTTGATGCAAGTACAAAGTCCTTAAGATGATTGAATCTCTCTTCTTCTCCTTTAGCCACAATCTTTTTATATCCATCCATAATCATTTTTATAGCCTGTAAAGAATATATTTCTGTAAATGGACTTGCCTTTGGAGATAGATAAGACTCAATAGCATGTATAAGAGCGTCCACTGAGCTTGTTACAAAAAATTTATAAGGCAATCCTTTTACTGATTCTGGAATTAATACTGCATAATCTGCATAAGTTTCTTCTACTGCAAGACCCTTTTTAGTATGCTTAGATTTTAACTCTGCAATGGCTACATTTGTTACTTCACTTCCTGTACCACATGTTGTAGGAACTACCACCAATTCTTTTACTTTTTTAGGTGCTACTTCTCCTTCAAATAAATCAATAGACTTCTCTGGAACATCAAGTGCTAATATCTTGCATATATCAACTATTGTACCTCCTCCAAAGGCGATAATTCTATCGAAATTGTATTTCTTCATTTCTTTTGTCATAGAATCTATCATTTCATCAGATGGTTCACCTGTTCCAAATTTTTCTTGGAAAATTAGATTGGTATCTATTCCAAGAGGTTTCATATATGGTTCATATATAAATTCATTTGTAATTACTAAATCATTTTTTCCTATTTTAAATTCTTCGTTGAATTCTTTAAATGTATCAAAATAAAATATTTTTGGAACTACTCTAAGTGCTTCCATTCTTAACACCCCTCTATTATTAATATTTCTCCTTAAATCTTTTTTCAAACTCTAATGCTAGATTTTCTCTTACACTTGGATGAGCAATATTGATTAAATTTCTTGCCCTTTCTCTAAGAGATCTCCCTTTTAGTTCTGCTATACCATACTCTGTTACGACATAGTCAATATCATTTCTAGATGTTGTTATAGGAGCACCTTCATCAACAATTGAAACAATTTTTGAAATTACTGTACCATCTTTTTTTGTCGTTATTGAAGGCATGGCTATAATTGCCTTTCCATCTTCTCCCATAGATACTCCACGTATGAAGTCAACTTGACCTCCAACTCCACTAAATTGTCTAAAACCCATTGCCTCTGCAACTACCTGTCCCATCAAATCAACTTGTATAGCAGAATTTATAGAAACCATTTTATGTTGTTTCATTATAACTGCTGGATGATTTACATAGTCTACAGGCTTTACTTCAACTACTGGGTTATTATTAGCAAAATCATATAATTTTTTAGTTCCCATTAAAAATGTAACTGTCATTTTTTCTTTATCAAAATTTTTATATTTACCATTTATAACACCTTTTTCATAGAGAGCTAATGTTCCATCTGAAATCATTTCTGAATGAATTCCTAAATCTTTTTTATCTGTTAAAAATAGCATAACTGCATCTGGAATTCCACCAATTCCAAGTTGCAAAGTAGAACCATCTTCAATTAGAGAAGCACAATTTTTACCTATTGCTTCTTCTACTTCTCCTATCTTAGCAGGTTGCAGTTCATATAAAGGTTGTGACTTTTCAACTATATAATCAAACTCTGATATATGAACTACTTCACCATAAGTTCTAGGAAATTGGTCATTTACTTGAACAATTACTGTTTTAGCAGTTTTAATAGCTTCGTAGGTATAGTCAACTGATGTCCCTAGACTACAATACCCATGTTCATCTGGTGGAGTCACCTGTGCTAAAACAACATCACATTTTAATCTTTTTTCTCTAATTAATTTTGGTACTTCATGAAAGAATGCAGGAGTAAAATCTCCATCTCCATTTTCGATTGCCTTTCTTACATTTCCACTTACAAACATTGGATTTACTCTAAAGTGAGTTTCCATTCCCTCGCCAGTATATCCACCACTCCCTAGACTTACCATATGCTTAATCTCAACGTTTTTATACTGTTTTGCATTTTCAATCATAGCCTCTACTAGTACAGGAGGCTCACCTACACAATGTGCAAATACTACTGTATCCCCATCTTTAATATGCTTTACAGCGTCTATAGCAGTACATAACTTACTTTGATACAATTCTCGCCAATTCAATGAAATCACCCCATCTAACTCTTATTTAAGCTTCACAAATTGCTGATTCTATTATATTTATAGCTCTTTCTATATGACTAAAATCCCAAATTTTAATATATGATTTTTTAACTTTATATTGTTGGTAGGATGCACATAAAGTTGTGCATCCTCCAATTATAAGTAATAAATCATATTCTACATCTTCTTCTACTACACTAAAATCTACTCTACCATTGAAGTGCTCTTTGATTATTGCAAGAGCCTTCCCTCTTTCGTATCTAGGGTTACAGCCCCCACAAAATCTAACTCCACAGGTCATGTGTAAATTCTCCTTCTAAAAATCTCTTTTTATAACTCAAACTACTACTTCATAATTATTCTTATACGATATATTTTTTCATTAATTAGTATAAGTCGATATATCTTCCCATTTATATATCAACTTTTTATAAATTTAGAGCTTTCTCTTTTTTTATTCCTGCAATTGTCTTAGCTAATTCTTTCTTCTGATTTATATTTCCTTGTCTTGAAATCATTATTCTTTGTGCTTGTGGTGAACCTGCTCCATGCATTGACTCAGTTCTATAACCAACAGCAGCTGAACCAAGACATATATTTTCTAAGAATCTTAATATTCTCATTCTTTCTTCTGTTGAAGCTACTGAAGAAGCTTTAAAATATTTATTACATACTTCACCTATTGTCATTCCACTTGTTCCAACTTTAACATCTGATTTAAAGTCTTTTTCTGAAGGCATAGTAACCATAAGCCCACCAGCTATATCTTCTGCAAGTCTTACTATTTCATAAGGGAATCTAGTTACATTTTGTTTACATACATTTGCAAGAAGTAAATCTATTTGATAGTTTCCAGCCTCTGTCTTATGTCCTTCTGATGAACATGCTATACCACAACAATATAAGCTTTCATTAAGGTGAGTCATTTCTATTAATTTATCTTTTATATGAGAAGCTTTATTTGCTCCATTGTAATCAGCTGCTAAAGCTGCTGCTCCTATTATTACATCACCTACTCCAACTTTACATCCACCATAACTTTGTCTATGATAACCAGCAAATCTTTCTACCAACATACCAGAGAAATCCCACTCTCCACATAAGAAAATTCTATCATTTGGAACGAATACATTATCAAATACTACTAGAGCTTCTTGGCCTCCAAACTCCTTATTCCCTAAATCAACATCTGCTCCCTCTTCTAATTTTCTAGTGTCACAAGATTGTCTTCCATAAATCATAAGCACACCTTCAGCATCTGAAGGAACTGCAAATGATACAGCATAGTCTTTATCTGCTTCAGTCATACTTATAGTAGGCATTATAAGATGTTCATGTGAATTTATTGAGCCAGTTTGATGTGCTTTTGCTCCTCTTACCACTATTCCATCTTCTCTTCTTTCAACTATATGAAGAAACATATCTGGGTCAGGTTGAGCACTAGGTGATAATGCTCTATCTCCTTTAGGGTCAGTCATAGCTCCATCAACTACTAAATCGTTTTCTTGTATATAAGTTAAGTATTTTACAAAATTATCATGATAATTAGTTCCATGTGCTTTATCACACTCAAATGTTGTTGAATATACCGCATTAAAAGCATCCATACCTACACATCTTTGGAAACAAGAAGCTGTTTTTTGACCACATAGTCTTTGCATTTTAACTTTTTTTATCAAATCATCAGTACTTTGATGAAGATGACCAAATCTATTTATTTTTTCTCCTGTAATATTTGAAGTAACTGTCATTAAATCTGCATATTCTGGGTCATGTGCCAAATCATAAGTAGCTGCTACACAATTTATAGATGGTCTAATCATTGGATGGTCAACCCAATTTTTAACCTCTTCACCAAACATATAAACTTTAGTATTTAATTTTCTCAAACTTTCAATATATTGAGCTCCTGTCATTAATGCCATAATAAAACCACTCCTTCTTTTTTATAATAATTTTTATTTATGTTAATTTATAATACTTCCTTCTTTTGTTCATCTCTCAATTTTTTAAATTAAATTCATTTTTAGTTTAGATTCATTTTAGATTAAAATATATTTCTATTTTAATTTAGAATGAATACTTTTTTATACTTGAATTTTATCCCCAAAGCTCTTCATCTGTAGGTACTTCATTTTCTGGCATATAATAAGCAATTCTAGAAATATTAATTAAATGTTTGTAATCAAGATTTTCAGAAATACTATTATTTCCCCAAGAACCACAACCTAAAGTGTTTGTAGGTGCAAGACCATTAAAGAAGCTTCCTCCAGCACTTGTAGCACAACATTGATTGATTACAAATCTTGATACTTCTATATTTTCTCCTGCATATTCTATATTCTTAATTGTATTTGAATGTATAGATACACTATGTCCTTTTCCTTCTACATTTAGATTTGCTTTTGCAATAGCTACACCTTCTTCAAAGTCTTTATATTTATATGCAGATATAACTGGACACATTTTTTCTTTTGCAAGTATGTCTTCTTCACCTGGCCCATCTGCTTCTATCACTATTATTTTTGTATCTTTTGGTATTTCAACACCTGCAATGTTTGCAATTGCATGAACTGATTGCCCTACTGCATCTTTATTCATAGATTTATTGACAAACATGGCATTTCTAAAAGCTTCTTTTTGTGCCTTATCTCTAACTATAAAGCCTTTGTTACTTTCAAATTCATCCATTACTTTATCAAACATTTCTTCTGCTACTATCACTGATTGCTCACCTGAGCAAATTATACCATTATCAAATATTCTTCCAGCTATGATTTTAGGTACTGCTTCTTTAATATCTACATCTCTGTCTATGATACATTGGACATTTCCTGCTCCTACACCAAGAGCTGGCTTTCCACTTGAATATGCAGCTCTTACCATTCCCATTCCACCAGTAGCAATTACTACATCTGCTGATGAAATTAAATTTCTCGTATTTTCTCTTGATTGTTGGTCAAGTATTTGTATTAGATTTTCTGGTGCTCCGATTTTTTCTAATTCTTCATTAATCATATCAACAGTCTTAGTACTACATCCAATTGCTTTATGATGTGGTGTTATAATAATTGCATTTCTTCCCTTTAATGCAAACATAGCATTACTCATAGGTGTAACTATTGGATTTGTACAAGGAGTTATTGCTGCTACAACACCAATTGGTTTAGCAACCTTTGTTATTCCTGTTTCTCTATCTATGTCAATTATACCAACTGATTTCTTATCTTTTAAATTATTGTATATAACTTTCGCTTTGCTTTTATTTTTAGCTACTTTATCTTCATATACACCCATTCCAGTTTCTTCTACTGCAAGTTTAGCTAAATATTCAGCGTTATAGTATACTACCTTTCCAACTATCTTCACTATTTTATCCACTTGTTCTTGAGTATAGCATTCAAACTCTCTCTGAGCTTTTCTAGCTCTCTCAATGTATCCATTAATATATTCTTTGCTTAAATCTTCAAAGTTTTCTACTGCTTTTTCCATTTTTAATATTCCTCCAATTTATTAAATATTTTTATAATGCACTTTTAAAAGTTTCTGACTTCTTCATTGTACCTGTACTCATAAATTTACTATGCCATGATAAAGCTTCATCTAATATATGAGGAGTTTGTTTTGCTCCATTTTGACATGCTCTATTTAGGTAATCCATAAGTTGCTCTTTATAATCTGGATGAGCACAATTTTCTATTATCTTAACAGCTCTTTCTCTAGGTGCAAGACCTCTTAAATCAGCATACCCTTGCTCTGTTACAATTACCATTACATCATGTTCAGTGTGGTCTACATGAGATACCATAGGTACTATTGACGATATATCACCGTTTTTTGCAATTGATTCAGTACTAAATATAGTTATTGCTCCATTTCTAGCAAAATCACCAGAACCACCGATTCCATTCATCATCTTCGACCCCATGATATGAGTTGAGTTTACATTTCCGTAAATATCAACCTCAATTGCAGTATTCATTGCAATTACACCAATTCTCCTAGCTATTTCTGGATTATTACTAATTTCTTGAGGTCTCAATATAATCTTATCTTTAAAGAAATCTATATCATTCTCAAATTTTATTAATCCTTCAGGTGATGGACTTACGGATGTAGTTGATGCCATTGTGACTTTACCCATTCTTATTAAATCCAACATTGAATCCTGCACAACCTCTGTATAACAAGTTAAATTTTCAAACTCAGATTCACATAGTCCATATAAAACTGCATTTGCTACACTTCCTACACCAGATTGAAGAGGAAGTAAATTTTTTGACAATCTACCTGATTTTACTTCTTCTTTCAGAAAAGCAATAATATTATTTGATATCTTTTTTGAAGCTTCATCTACAATACCCAATGGACGTGTCTTATCCTGCATATTAGTGATTACTATACCTGCAATCTTATCTAATCCACAAGGTATATATGTTGTTCCAATTCTATCTTTAGGATGATTTATTGCTATAGGTTTCCTGTTTGGAGGATTTTCTGTGATATATATATCTGCCATTCCTTCCATTTCCATTGGTTTTGCAAGATTTATTTCAACTATCACTTTATCTGCACTTTTTATAAAGGATGGCGAATTTCCTATACCACTAGTAGGTATAATATCCCCATTTTTAGTTATTGCAAGTGCTTCTACTATAG
The DNA here is from genome assembly GCF_020657815.1 of Clostridioides sp. ZZV15-6597. Lineage (NCBI taxonomy): Bacteria > Bacillati > Bacillota > Clostridia > Peptostreptococcales > Peptostreptococcaceae > Clostridioides > Clostridioides sp. ZZV15-6597. The sequence goes on from NZ_JAGWCT010000011.1 coordinate 23,708, forward strand.
CTACATCTATTTTAGGTATAGTCCCATAATTTAAAAATTGAGTAGAATGACTTAGATGCATATCTATATAATTGACATCACCTTTATTAATACTGTTTCTAAGTATTGAATTAGTCTGATAAGGAAGTCTTCTTTCAATTATACCTACTTCTGCCCATGCTCCGTCCACTTCTGGACCTAAAGATGCTCCTGAATACACAGTCAATTTTATCTTCTCTCCACTTTTAGCCCTTTCTGAAACCGCTAATGGTACTGCTTTTGGGTAACCTGAAGGTGTAAATCCACTAAGTCCAACAACCATCCCATCATTTATAATTTTGGCAGCCTCATCTGCATTCATAATTAAATCACATAATTTTTTATTTCTTAATCTTTCGCTTAATTCTTCAAATACTCCTTCATTATTCATAAATATCCCCCCATATAAAGTCTTATTTACATTGGAAGTTTGTGTAAAACTATAACCAATATAACTTTAGTTAACAGTGCAAATGGATATGTAGCACCATATCCTGCTGCTGGGTCATCGCTATCAAGAGCATCAACAGCAGCTCCAAGCCCTGGTGTTGATGTCATACCACCACAGACAGCTCCTGATAGTAAAATCCAATTTAGTTTGAATACATACTTACCAACTAAAAATCCAATCATCATAGCTGTAATTCCTACTACTATGGCTACTAAAGCTAGATGCATACCAGATGTCATAATTGAATCAACTACTTTACCACCATATCTTAATCCAACTATTGCTAAGAAAAATACTAGCCCTATTTGTTTTAGAATATTTAATACTTTTTCTTCCATTCTGAAATTTACTACACCTATCTTACCCACATATCCAAGTACTAGAGATACAATTAGAGAACCACCAGTTGCCCCTAATGTAAAGTATCCTAATGGCCCCATGAACACGTGTATTCCTCCAACCAAATATCCAGCAAGACATGTTAAGAAAAATGTTATTATATTAAATGGAACTTCTGGTATCGTTTTACCACCAACACTATCTCTAGCTTCTTTCATTTCTTTTTCATATTTTCTTCTTTCTTCTCTGAGGTCCATTCTAAATATTTTAGGAAGGAAATTTACTCCTAAAATTACTATTAATACTCCAAAAGGATATGCAACTGCATGCCCTATACCAACACCTGCTTCAGCATATGCGATATACTTATCTATTTGCTCTTGAGTTAGTGATGTAGTTGTAGCTACATCCAATTTTCCCTCTGGGTCAACTACTTTTAATATTTCTTTTTTATCTTCTATTGATGCTTTCTCAAACTCTTTTGATACATCTTCTGCATGTTTACCAGCTGTTTCTAAAGCAGCAGCTAGACCAGGTGAACTTGTTAATGCTCCTGTATAAACACCAGAAACCTCATACGCACTACTTCCTTTATTACTTGATAACAAAGTCATTGCATAAGTCATAGAGCCTCCTATAAAAGTTATAAGAACTCCTAAAACTACAAATCTAGCCCCATACTTCTTAAGTACGGCTTTCATATCCTTAGCAGCTAATAAACCAACTGCTGCAACAAATATAATTAGAAAAAAATCAAAGAAATCAGAAGAAATAATTCCATTACCCATCATGATAGTTGCTGCCTTATACCCTGCTGTTGTCTCTCCTTTTGCTATTACTGAATTTCCTAAGCTATACACAAACCATCCAATAAATAATCCTGTAAATAATGCTCCTGACACTCCAAAATTAAACTTCCCAAATTTAATTTTTCCAAATAATATTCCTGTAATTACAGCAGCAAACATAAGGACAAAAGGGTTCATTAAAAAATCCATTAACTCAAACTTCACCAAACCACTCCCTTTCATTTTTTGTTATTAAATTAACGATAATTATTAAAAAATATATCTCTCCCCTCTTTGCAAACTTTGCAAAATTATATTTTGTTATTAAATTAACATTTCTGATTAAAAAAATTTCATCTCTCTAATGTTAGTTTTTTATGTTACAATTTAGTTGACAATTAAATCACATAAATACTAATTATTTTTAGATAGTTAAATTTTTAATATTCATTGATATAACTACGTTTCAAATAGTTGTTACTTAAATTATGTCAGCTGTTATCTTTTGTTAATTTAATAATAGCACTATTCTTAATAGATTGAAAATATCAAAAACTTATGATATGATAGTTTAAAACTATTCTATTTTTTTACAATAATATACAAAACTTATATTGTTGTTAATTATATACTTGTCACTAATTACATAAATGAAAGGAACTATTAACCAATGAACATAAATTATCTATATTATTTCCAGACTGTTTGTAAATATAAAAACATGACTAAAGCAGCAGAAAGTATTCATATTTCTCAACCATCTATAACCTTAGCTATTAAAGAATTGGAAAAAGAACTCGGTTTTGAACTTTTTTTTAGAATAGGTAATAAAATAGATTTAACTCCTGAGGGGAAGCTCTTCTTAGATAAGGCAAAAAATTTCACGAGACAATTTGAAGATTTTCAAAGTGATGCACTAGATTTAGGAAAAAAAAGAAAAGCATCTCTTAAAATAGGAATTCCTACAGTTTTAGGTACTTTTTTACTTTCAAAGATACTACCTAGATTTAATGTAATTTATCCAGATATTGAGCTTAAAATTTTTGAAGTTCCAACCTTCGTTGGTGCCAAAATGATTGAAGAATCTACACTTGATTTTTGCATTGGTATAATTGATAGTGATATTTATGATGATATAGATTCAAAAACAATCTATAAAACAGAATTATATTTAGTTACAAATCCTAAAAATGAATTAGCAAAACAGTCCATTATTTCAAACTATATGTTGAAAAATATTCCTTTTGTCATACTATCTGAAGGTTCTTATCACTACAAAATTATTACAAAAAGACTTGAGAAGGTTAAACCAAATATAATTTTACACTCAAATCAGCTTTCTACTATTCGTTATTTATTAGAAAATGATTTAGCTTCAACGATACTATATAAAGAAATATTTCAAAATACCGAAAATCTCTGTTCAATTCCTTTAGAACGTGCAATTACTGCTAATATTGGTGTTCTTTGGAGAAAACATCAATATATATCTCATAGTATGAAACTTTTTATTGAATATATGGCTTCTATTCATATAAATTAATATTTCTACATATTATGTAAATACAGCATTATACATATTTTGATAAATATTATAAGTATTTTTGAGTATCAGTATAACAATAAAATATATTATCTTAAAAGAATTACAATGATATACACTCATAACTTAAATATTATTATACTGATACCTTTAATATTAATTTTATCTATTTTAATACTCATATTTTTAATTAGGTTTACTTGGACAACCTAACAAAAAACCCACACATCCAGATACAAAATCTCTCATCTGGGAAATAGTTCCTAGAGATGCGGTTGCTGGTGTTGTAAAATTTCTCACAATAAAAAGTACTATTAATGCTACTACACAAATCACAGTAGCTATAACAATTTGTAATTCACTAGTTTCTCCTTCTTCAATCTCTTCACCATTATTAACAGTCACTTTTTTATCATTATTTTGATAATTGTCACTTTCTAATTCAAATCCAATAGTATTTTTCACATTCATTATATTATTTTGACTTGGTAATTGACCTTTATTAGAAGAATTATCATCTATAAAAATATTTGAATATGCATCCGTATTTGTAACTTTTCTTGAAGCTCTACTTATAAAATTAGCACTTAAAAAGTATCCAAATATCGCTGCTGAAGTAGTTCTTACTACTACATCAATAGTGCTAGTATCTTGTGAATTAACTTCATTTACAAACAAATTGTATATAGATTCAAACATGAGTATTGCCATGACAATTATAAGACATCTATCTATTAATTTAATTTTATACCAGGCTTTTTTTATGTTTTTCATAAACTTATGTTTTTTATTCATAGATATTATCACCTCACATAATAAAATTAAGCCCTCTTTACTAAGATATGTAGAGAGGGCTTAATGGTGAGATTACAATATTATTTTGTGTAAAAAATTATATAAAAATCAAATTATTTGTCTAAAATCATCAAATCTTTAGGGAATTTAGTTAACCTTTCTGGTCCATTTTTTGTAATTAAAACAGTATCTTCTATTCTAACTCCTCCCCATCCTGGGAAGTAAATACCTGGTTCCATTGTTATTATACATCCTTCTTCTATTATTTTATCACCATAATTACCAATAAAAGGCTCTTCATGAACATCTCTTCCAACCCCATGTCCTATCCCTTGATAATAGTAATCTTCATATTTCTTAACAACTTTTCTTATTTCTGCATCTGGAATTGTAGCATGTACACCAGCCTTCATGTTTTCAACTCCAACATCTTGTGCTTCTCTAACTAAATTATAAATCTCTAATTGTTTTTCAGATGCTTCTCCCACTATAAAAGTTCTAGTTGTATCAGAAATATATCCATTGTACATAGCTCCATAATCTATAAGTACAAAGTCACCTTTTTCTATAACCTTGTCACTTGGTTTACCATGAAGTAATGAAGTTTTTGCTCCTGATATCAATATAGTTTCAAATCCTATATTTTGAGCTCCATTCATTTTCATAAAATATTCTAGTTTTGTAGCTAATTCTATTTCAGTAACTCCAGCTTTTATATGTGGAACCAATTCTTCTAACGCTTTATCAGCTATTTCACAAGCTTTCCTTGTATTTTTAATTTCTTCTTCGTCCTTTACATATCTAAGAGTCTCTACAATATTTTCTGTAGGTATCAATTCTCCTCCATCTTGTTCAACTAGATTTTTAAGTTCTTCATATTTATCAAATACGATATTTGTTCTTTCAAATCCAAGCTTTTTTATACCTACTTTATCACATACACTTTTTACAGCTTTTGCCACACTTCTATCAAAATTATGCCAGTTTACAATTTCAAAACCTTTACAAACATTTTCCGCAAGCTCCATATATCTACTATCAGTAACTAAAAAATTTCCATCTTTACAAATAACTGCATATGCTTCTTCATCAGGAAAGCCACTTATGTAATTTACATTCGTTTTTTTTGTTAAGTATAATGCATCAAGTCCCTTAGCTTCTAACAATTCTACTACTTTTTCTACTTTACTCATGATTTTGCCTCCAAAAAATATTTTTTATTTTAATTATATTATACCACTAATAATGTTATTTTTTATCTTATAGATACTTTACTTCTAAAAATTTTTCATATATTATTAATATTATTTATATATTTCCACTGATTTTTTACTTAGCATAAGTAACGACAAATAAAACAGAAATATTATTATGATACAAATTCATGATATTTCTGTTTTATAAGTTATAATTTATAAATATTTAATTATCTTTATATCCTTACTTTGGTAATAAAAATAATATAAGTTGAGTAACAAAAAGAACATATAGTTATAGCCTAAAAGACTATAACTATATGTTCTTCATTTACATGTATAATTTATATTTATTTTGCAGTGTATCCAGCCTTGATTAAAGTTTCAACAGCTAAATCACCTTTAGCATCATTTACAAGAACTATTGGCCCTGTACAACCCATACCACTTTCAGCATAGATTCCATTTTTCCATAGTTCAGATACTGCATCTTCTAAATCCATTATATCAACACCAGCTATTTGACGAGTAACAACCTCTTTATCTGGCATTTTAACTTCTACTTTTTCAGTTTTAACTTCTTTTTTAGTAAGAGAAGCTATAATATCATCAAATTTTGCACCTTTAACTTTTGCAAATTCACTTCTTGCAATATTATTTATTTCTCCCTTTACAACATCATAAGCATATTTTAATGCATTGGCTACTACTGGAGAACCTGATGCTCTCGATACTATAAGTACTCTTCTATCATAGTCTTCTCCAACTCCAGGGCCATACCCAAAGCCTTGAGCTTCATAGTCTCCACCTGTAGTATATGAAGAAAATACTTTCATAAATATATTTCCAGATAATGTATCAGTAACCATAACATCAGGTGCACCTACAAGTAAATCATTACCTCTCATAACACATCCACCATCTGCTCTAATTGAATCCGCAAATTCTATATCATATCCATTATCTTTTAACTCTTTTAAACTTTTTTCAACTTGTCTAGCTCCATCAACATTAAGTATTCCAACTTTTGGGCATTTATTTCCCATTGATTTGGCTGTAGCAATACCATAAATAGCATTTCTTACCATTGCTTCTATTCTATTAGTAGCACTTGTTCCTGTTGTTGTTGCAAGTATCATTTCTTTTCCTTTTGCTGGAGTTATTACTCTACCTACTGTAGATACTCCTATTGGAAAATTATAATGCATAGTAACACAAGCATCTATATATCCTGAGTCTAATAATTCTTCCATTTTTCCATGCATTTCTTTTTCATCATTAACTTCAACTACTTCAAGGTCAGTTTCCACCTTTGGTCCAATAAGTACTATATCAAATAAATTAGATTTTGCTAAGTGTGCACCATTAACCATGTTCTCTACACCATGTTCACTTCCAAGTGTAGTCACACCAATTCTTATTTTTTTGCCAAATTCGCCGCTTTCTATTGCATTAGCTACTTCTAAGAATACATCTGCGATTACTTTTTTTGACATATCCTCACCCCTATTCTTCTAACATATCTAATGCTAGTTTTTTCATAGATTCAGCTATTATCTTCTTAATTTCATCTTTAGATATTCCTGAAGTCTCTTCAGTAACACCTGTATTTCTTTCAGCTATAAAAGATACTCCATCAAATAAATTAGTCATTCTTCCTAAGAATAAACTACCTTTTCCAACTATCATAGCTCTATTTCTATCTCCTGTAGTTAAATCATCTATTAAAAATCCTATATAAGGAGCTCCTGATGGTATATGTCCTTGAGTTGGTGCCCATCCTGGTAATCCTTTATTAGCTACAAAATCTTTTAATTCTTTCTTCTCTAAGTCTCCACGTTTAACAGCAAGTGCACCTATCATTTTGTAGTTTGCTTCTGGAACATCTCCTGCTCCTGCTGGCTTAGTTATATCTGGATTTTGCATTTCAACTGAATATACATCAACATCTGTTATTTTTAAATTAGCTCTATCAAGACCTGAAGTTATAAGTGCTGTCATAACTGCTTGAGGTGAAGAACCAGTTCCCACTGTATGCTTACCTGTTAAGTCAGTTCTTATAACTGGGTTTATACCATCATTTTCAGATACAAGTACTGCAAATCCTCCAACAACATCTTCAAGTACAGGAAGACCTTTTTTAACGTGGTCTTTAGCATTCATTCCAAGTTTAGCGCTTGCTCCACCTGCTACTACCATTACATTTTTGTGTATTCCAGATTTTACTAAAGCTGCAGCTTGAATTAATGCATGTGTTGGTGCTGCACAAAATCCTCTTGTATCAGAACCAGTTGCGTTTTGAAGTCCAGCTATTTCAGCTATTGATTTAGCAAAGTTTCCTCCACCTCTTTGGTTTATATCTCCACAAGCTTCTTCTGAACACTCAATAACATAATCTATTTCAGCAGGGTCTATTTTGCTATGTCTTAGCATTTGAATAGCAGATAAAACTCCAGATGCTTTTACTACTAAATTTTCAAACATTGTATGAGCATTTAAGTTAACATCTACATCATGTGCTCTTTTTACATAGCCAACGAATTTTCCATCATGGTATAATCCTTCTGCTATGTGTGTTGCTACTAATTCCTTACCTTCTTCTATATCATCACCCTTTAATTTCCCTACAAATGGTGCAATTTCAGGGTAGTTATTTTCGATTTTTGGTTTTACTTCATCAATAAATTCTTGTGACAACTTTACTAAGTCAAATGCATCACTTATTTGCATTAAAGCTATAAACTCATCTTGAGGCATTATTTCACCAAATTTACCATTTCTAGTTCCCTCAACTTTTTGTTCACACCATGGCATTGGTAAATCTCTTAATTCTTCTGGTCTTCTGTTTCCTATGTAAACTTGATTTGGCATGTAGTTAACTACATCCTCGTAACTTCTTATATGACTACCTACTTCTTGTAAAAATTCTGAATCTGGATTTGTTGCTCTTTCAACTGTACAAGTACTTCCATTTTGCACTATCATATCTGGAGTATGAATAAGTACATAGCCTGCCCCTTTTAAAACTGGATAAGTCATTTTGTGCACCTCCATAAATTTTATGAACACCTAATTTTAATTTCATTAAAGACTTCAATTATTATATTTTTATTTTATTGTATATTTGATTTTATTCTTTTTTTATGTATTTTGGTATTTTTTAAGATTTCATGAATGAATAACTCACATTTACCCATTCATGAAATCTATATTATTTTTTTGTGTATAGTTATTTTTTATTTTTAGTGTGTGTTTATATTTTTATCTATATAATATATATGTGTGTTATTTTTATTTTTCAAATACTGTTTGACCATCTACTTCTGTAGTTAAAGCGTTTAATGCTTTTTCTACAAGGCCTCTTCTTAGGGCTTTTTCTTCTGTAGGGTCAAGTGCTGGATTTCCAAGTGGATGAGGTATTGCTATAGTTGGAACTATTCTGTTAGCCCCTACTGTTAACGAAATAGGTACTACTGTACACATATGAACTACTGGAAGTCCAGTTTTTTCTATTTCTTTTACCATCGTTGCACCGCAACGAGTACAAGTACCTCATGTAGAAGTTAAGATTACTGCATCTACACCATCAGCTACCAATGCTGCTCCAATTTCAGAAGCATATTTTTTAGAGTTTGCAACAGATGTACCATTACCTACAGTTGTATAGAAAGTTTCATGTAATTTTCCTATTACACCTTCTTTTTCTAACTCTCTAAGAACATCAACAGGTAATACTCTATCTGCATCTAAGTTTGCATATACTGGGTCATATCCACCATGTGCAGTTTCATAAGTTTCTTCTGTTAAATCCATAACTCCTGCTATAGAATAAGTTCCATATTTAGAAGCTGAAGAAGATTCTATTCTATCTGGATTTCCTTTAGGAACTATACCACCAGAAGTAACTAAAGCTATTTTGCATTTTGATAGGTCTTTTACAGGATTACTTGGGTCAACTCTATCAAAGTTTGGCATTGGATATTCAGTTTCAAATGGCTCACCTTTTATTTTCTTAACTAACATGTCAACAGCTCTCTTAGAACCTCTGTCTTCATGGAAGTAGTTAACTCTTATTCCTCTAGCTATGTATCCTTCTTCTTTAGGAGTTCCAATTTCTTCTTCTTTAGCAAGTTTTATTGCAAGTTTAGCTATCTTAGGAAGTGCTTTTCTCATACCTGCTGCAGAATCAGAAGTTTCTACTACATAAACATCCTTTTTGAACATATCTGCACCTGGATTTTCAATGTACATACCTGTTAAAGCTGGTATATTTAAAGCCTCTTTTACAACTTTAGTTATTGTTCCAGCAGCAACTCCGTATCTACCAGCGTTAAATGCAGGCCCAGCTATGAAAAGTTGTGGTTCAAAACCTTTTATCATTGCTAAAACTTCTTCACTTGCACTATCTATATTTTCATTGAAATAACTGTCTCCGCACACTACTGTACCAACTATTTCAATATCTTCACCTAATAATTTATCAAGTTGTAAACTTATTGGAGGTAAAGTTTCTGCCACATGTGGCTTAGTATCAGCTTTTTCTTCTCCACCTATACCAGCAAAGAACTGATTAATATAATGTACTGCTCTTAGTTTTCCCATCTCTTAGTTTCACCCCTTTTGCTTTTAGGCATTAAAATTTGCAAAATTCTTCTCTTATACCAGACATTTCTTCTGCTATTTCTTCAACTTCTAAAACCATTTCCATCATACTTATTTGATCTTCATATACAGTGTCATCAAATAATTCTTTCATTTGTTCCTCTACAACATGGTAAACACTTAATCCTAAGGCAACTCCAGCAAGTGGTCCAGCGAAAGTTGGATCCCCTGCAGTTACTGTTTCGGCTGCAAGACCTGCAGCTTCGGCTTCAGCAGCACCTAGTAAAATCACAACATTTTCAGCTCCGAATTTATCAGCAGCTTCTTTAACTCTGTTTTGATTTTCTAAGTCCATAGCCCCAGCAGCTGTTCAGACAAAGCATTCTGTAGATGAGAAAACAACCTCTGCTCCTTCTACTGTTTTTACACATTCTTCTATTGCAGGTCCTGGTATACCATCACGGTCACCTATTATAAGAACCTTTTTATTACTAAGTAAACTCATAATAATCCTCCTTATTATATTTCTAATTATTTATATATCTATAACATTCATTATGTTTTGATAGATTTATTTACAATCTTTTTAATTGATATTACTCAATCATAATATTACTAAATCGTTTAATGAAATAAATCTTAATATCCTTTAGCAGTTAAATGACCAAATCCTGTTTCATTAGTTGCACCTGTTATAGCTTGGATTTCAACTTCAATAGTTCCATCAGCTTTTAAACTTCCATCAGAACCACCAGCTATTACATCTACTACTTCTAAATGGCCAATTACCTTATCTAACTTAGGAAGTACTACAACTTGGTTAGCATTTCCACCTGTTACAACAGCATCTGCTCTTACATCTGCATCTGCAAGTGATTGAGAACCTCCATCACGTCCAGCATATTCATCTGTAACTATAACTGTTTTTACACCTTGCATTTCTATTTTTTTGCAGTTCATTATAAGGTCAGTATCTGGATTTCCAAAACCTTCTTGTGAAACTATAACTGCATCTAATCCTAAGTATTTACATAGCTTAGAAGTCCAGTTTGAAGATCTTTCTTTATCTGCTAGGTAAACATTTTCATTAGTTATAATTACACCTACAAAATTTATATCTTTACCATGTCTTGCATATAAGTCTTCAACAACTCCATTGTTTATATGAACATAACTTGGGTTTTTGTCACATGCAGAAACACAGTTACCACTTACAATTGCTCCGTCCATTAATTCTGTTGGATATAATAATGTTGGCACTATTTGTTTTGCATCTACACCATATACATAAGTGTCATGTAATAATCCTTGAGTTTGAAGCATGTAAACATATCCTACTTTTGGAAGTTCTGGATACTCTTTTATTGACTCAAGAAGAGGTTTAGTTTCATATACTGAAACTTCATCTGGAGTAAGATTTCTTGCTGCTTCTCCTAAATACATTGCTGCTTTGAATCCTATCATTCTAACAGCTTTCTCATGAGCATATTGTTTTAAACCATCAATAGGTTCAGCTACTACTACTACATTATTTAATTTAGAAAATGGAGTATATTTAGCTCCTTCTCCAGTCATATCTACTATACCTTCTTGGAAACCTACTATCTTTCCAGTAGTTACAACAGCTACACCTTTTAAAGCATGAGTTTTTCCTTCTCCTACAGTGTCAACCTTTGATATGATACCTGGGAATATTCCCCCATTACCTTCAACTTTTACTCTTGGCTCAATAACATCTTTTACAGGTGTTATTCTTATGCTTTCACCTGGACGAGCTAATTCTATATCTATAGACTTAATATGCTCATCTCCACCAATTTCTTGTAGCATCTCTTGCTTATTGATGAATAATACTCCATCTTTCACTTCTGTTACATCACCAAATTGAATATCTTTTATAAAGATTTTCCCTAATTCAAGACGCATACTTGCACCTCCTGTTATTTAATTTTGTATATATGCATTTGAGTTTTTCTCAAAGTTATATCAATATTTTCTAACTTATTTTTAAAGATGTTTCCATATTATGTTTTTATGTCTTGATATTTGTTTTATTACTAAAAATTCTTTATCGTAAAAAAAATATTTTATCTAAAATTATTTTTTTAACAAACTTAGACATAAAAACCTTTTTATTTTACTTCTAGACTCAAATAGATTTTTTCTTTGTTTTTGTTAATATTATATCAACATATTAAAGATATTTTTTAATCATGTCTTCTATATTAGTAATTGTAGCATCATCCTTAGTAACTTCGTCTACTTTTTCTCCATCTTTGTATATAGCCATAGTTGGAAGTCCTAATACTTTTTGTTTTATCGCTAATCTTCTAGCTTTTGTTGTATCCATTTTACAGAACTTTATTTTATCCCCATAAGTTTCAGCTAATTTATGAACATCTGGCATTAAAGCTTTACAAGGTTCACAACCTTCACTCCAGAAATCAACAAATACAAAACCTTCTGCATTTAAAACTTCTTCATCAAAAGTACTTTTATCTAAATCTAACATTTTCATGTTCCCCCTTAAAATTTTTATTTTATTTTAATATTTTAAATATTATTCATTGACTTTACCTTACAGCTTTTTAGTTTTCAAACTTTTCATCAATATATTTTTCAGCTACTATAGATGCAATTGCTCCATCGTTAGTTGCAGTTACAACCTGTCTTAGAGTCTTAGATCTACAATCACCTGCTGCAAATACACCTGGTATATTAGTTCTCATGTCTTCATCAGTTATTATATAACCTTTTTCATCCATATCAACTTTGCCTTTGAATAAATCAGTTTGAGCATCTAATCCAACGAAAACAAATACTCCCATTGTTCCATCTTCTTCATCTGCAAAGTACTCATGAGTTTCCCCAGTAACTTTGTTTTTAAATACAACTGATTCTAATATTCCATCACCTTTTATTTCTTCTATTACTGTATCTAGTAAAAACTCTATCTTTGGATTAGCCTTTGCTTTTTCTTCAACACTTTTAGCACATCTAAATCCTTGTCTTCTATGTACAATTGTTACTTTTCTAGCAAATTTAGTTAAATACATTGCTTCCTCTAATGCACTGTCTCCTCCACCCACAACAAATACTTCAAAGTCTTCAAAGAAGTCTGCATCACAAGTTGCACAATATGAAACCCCTTTACCAGTAAGTTCTTTTTCTCCTGGACAACCAATTTTTCTTGGTGTTGCTCCTGTTCCTATTATTACTGCTTTTGCTCTATATTCTGCCTTTTGTCCTTTTAAAACTTTTATATCTCCATCTAGTTCAGTATCTACAATGTTGTCTCTTAACATTTCTGCCCCGAACTCTTTACATTGCTCAACCATTCTAGCTATTAGACTTGGTCCTGTTGCATTTGGAACTGACCCTGGATAATTTGCAATTTCATGTGTTATTACAATTTGCCCACCAGTCTTATCTTTTTCTAGGATTAGAGTTTTCAACTTTGCTCTTGCTCCATAAAGACCTGCTGCAAGCCCTGCTGGTCCTGAACCAATTATTACTAAGTCATACACATTTTCCATTTTGACTTATCCTCCCCAATTAAATTTCTTAATTTTTATTTAATATTAAATCAGATTTAATATTTAGGCTATTTTAACAACTTTTTAACAAATTCATTTATTCATACTGCATTCTTTGTATTGTATTATAAAATATGTCATAATCGATTACTCTAAAGTCATCTTGAACGCTTTCTGTCCATGCTGGAGTCTTTTTATTATTCTGAAATTTACTTGCAGTGATGATTGCTTCTTCAATTAAGGTTAAAGAGTTTATATCCAAACGATTTCCTTGTTTTAGTATAATTGTTCTATAAGGTGTTTCATTTGGTTTTACACTCCCATATAGTGGATGAGATAAAAGTTCATATCCTTCGTGTATCAAATCTCTACTTGTTTCTAAGATTCCAATATAAGTTGTATCTTTAAATAAAACTTCTCTGTCTTGAACTTCTTCTTTTACTTTTGGATTATTTGTAATTATTATCATCTTTTTACTCTCTTTCAAACTTTTATTTATTACTCGATAAATAAAAAACAGGAAAAACAAATCTCCCAATTTGTCTTCCCTGTTAAAATCATTTTCAGAGACCCGTCCAAGCACAGTCATCTTTACCTGAGAATTTCATTTAATCTTCTGGGTATGTAAGATTAAATTTGTCCCTTCGGTCGCTTTTTTATAAAGCAGTCTCCCATACTCTTCGCCCGGATTATTATATTTTCAGAAAATTGAAAAGTTAGCAATTTATCTTTTATTTCTATAAATAGCTTTTTTCTATCTCTGTTGACTTAAGTATATAAACATTCTATAAAATTTGCAATAGTTTTTTCATATGTATTTTGTATACATTTTTACCTTTTTTTCCAAATGTTGATATTACATATTTCCTGTATTTTCTTTTTTTTTTAAGTACAAATCTTTTTTGGTTTATTATTTCGTATTGATTAAAAATATAACTATTTTTGTAAGAAAGATATTTTTTTTAAATTTTTGCTCTTACAGAATAAATTTCTCATAATTTTTTACAAATTGATGTCATTTATTTCATCAAACCATGATTTTACATCGTCTATAACAGATTTTATACAGTCATTATCAAATGGAGAATATAGATTTCCTATACTTACAATATCTAAAAATGACTTTGTTCCACCTACTTTACAGATGTTTATATAATCATTCCATCCAGATTCTTTGTCTTTAATCATTTTTTTCCAGAATTGTAATGCGCAAATTTGAACTAATGCGTAGTCTATATAGTAAAAAGGATTTTTAAATATGTGACCTTGTTTAAACCACCAGCAACCTCGTTCTAAAAAAGAATTATCATCATATTTTCTATGTGGTAAGTATTTTTTTTCTAAAAATCTCCATATTTCTTTTCTTTTTGATTTGTCGATATTAGGATTTTTATAAATATAATGCTGAAATTCATCAACAACTACTCCATATGGTATAAACTTAATTGCAGATGATAAATGAGTAAACTTGTACTTATCTGTATCTTCCTTAAAAAATAACTCCATCCATGGCCATGTTATAAATTCCATACTCATTGAATGAATTTCGCAACTATCCAGTGTAGGAAAATTAATCTCTGGCATTTCAATCCATCTGGACATATACAATTGAAATGCATGACCTGCCTCATGCGTCAATACATCTATATCATCAGATGTTTGATTAAAGTTAGAAAAAATAAATGGTGACTTATAATCCGGTATATAAGTACAGTATCCACCAGCCCCTTTTCCTTTCTTTGTTTCTAAATCCATAAGTTCATTTTTCAACATAAAATCAAAAAATTCATCAGTTTCTTTAGATAATTCAGCATACATTCTTTTTCCATTTTCAATTATGTATTCTGAATTACCCTTTAAAGTTGCATTTCCTGTTAAAAATTCTAAGTCTTCATCTATGTAACTCAAAGATTCTAGACCTATTCTTTTAGCTTGCTTTTCATAAAGTTCATCAGCCAGTGGCACAATATATTTTAGTACTTGTTTTCTAAAATTTTCAATCCTATCTTCTCTGTAATTACTTCTCATCATTCTAATATATCCAAGCTCTACAAAGTTTTTAAAACCTAGTTTTTTTGCTATTTTATCTCTCAGTTTAACTAACTCATCAAATATATCATCAAATTTAGATTCATTTTCTTCAAAGAAATTATAATATGCCTTATTTGCTAATTTTCTTGTTTTTCTAGACCTAGAACACATAAACATTCCCATTCCAGATAAGTTTCTTTCTTCTCCTTCAAACATTATCTGTGCAGATGCTAAAAGTTTAGTATACTCTGAACACAATTTATTTTCTTCTTGTAATTCCTTTATTATCTCTTTGGAAAAACTTTTTAAAGAGTAATCCACTATTGTAAAAAATTGTTCTCCAAATTCTTTTTTTAAATTAGATTTAAATTTTGAATTTGCTATAGAATTATAAAAATATGAATTTAATTCTTCATATAAAGGCATGTATTCATCCCAATAATTTTTTTCCTCTTGATAGAGTTTATCAAGAGTGTTTATACTGTATCTTATAGATGCTATGTTTGACAACGTTTCTATTTTATTTCTCAACAAATTAATTTTATGTATATTTTCTTGTTGTTCATCATAACAACAAGAATTATCTATTTCTTCTACACACTTTAAAAACTCTTTTTTTATACTATTATAATTTGGTCTTTCATACTTAAACTCTGAAAACTTCATTTAAAACTCTCCTTTATAAATTTGTTCTTTATATTTATAAATATAGTTTTATATGTATTACATGCTATTATTTACATGTATTACATACTACTATGACTTTATAACTCATTATTTTGAATAACATTTACATTGTAATCATGTTGAATAATAACATATGATTATTGTAATTACAATATTTTATAGAATAAAACTAATTACTGTACAAACTTTAATAAAGTTTGTATATAAAACTATTAACCTTTATAATAGACTTCTATATCAAAATGCAAACGATACCATTTTTTATAGATAACATTTATATACTCATAAAAGATACAATATTACATGAATATGTTGTATAAATAATAACTTTATCAAAAAATTAATACTATTAAACTTTCTAAATTGCTTATCTCTTGGTATAATAATATACACATTAAATTTTCTACTGAAATTTTGTTCAACACTAGCTGTGTCAACGTTTTCATTAGAAAATTGAGGATATAAATTACTGGAGGTTGATATGTACAGATTAATCGCACTAGATATTGATGGAACAATATTAAATACAAAAAGAAAAGTTACTCCTGAAGTATTTGAATCTATTCAAGAAGCAAAGAAGGCTGGAGCTAAAGTAGTTATAACAACAGGTAGACCCCTTCCTGGTGTCAAAGGACTTTTAAATCAGTTAAATCTAACAGATGAAGGTGATTATGTTATATGCTTCAATGGAGCTATGATTCAAGAGGTTAAAAGTGAAAAAATAATACATGATGTAGAGATGACTTTAGACGACTTTGATTTTATATACAACAATGTTTGTAAAAAATATAATACCAAAATACACATAAATACAATGACAAATTTAGTTACGCCAAACGAAACTCCTGGTAAGTACACACTTCATGAAGCTAAATTGAATGATATAGAAGTTAAGTATATACACAAAGATAAAATTGATAAATCTATTAAAATCTGTAAGGTTATGATAGTTGATGAACCAGAAAGATTAGAAGAAATTATAAAACAACTTCCTAAGAATTTATTCAATAGATATACTATAGTAAGGTCTGCCCCTTTTTATTTAGAATTTTTAGGTAAAACTACTAATAAGGGTACTGCACTTCAAACATTATGTAATAATCTAAATATACCTATAGAAAATGCTATTGCTGTTGGTGATGAAGAAAATGACCAACATATGATAAAATATGCAGGACTTGGTGTGGCTATGGGAAATGCACGTAGTAGCATAAAAGAAATTGCTGATTATGTTACTGATACCAACAATGAAAATGGAGTTGCAAAGGTTATAAACAAATATATACTTAATAAAGCTATCTAAATACCTAAAAAAACTAAAAATATCCCTTTAGATTTAAATCCATCTTGTATATATGTCAAATACTAATAATGTATATTACTGATATTATATGGTGTTTTTGTCTAAAGGATATTTTTAGTTTTTGATAGATGTATTCTTATACTAATACTTTTTGTTCAAGTTTAAATATTTTATATGACTCTACTATTGCTTCATTAATATCCAAACAATATATATCTTCATCATCTGATAACCCTGCTTCTTTTGTCCATGCATCAAAATCATTCTTCGTCCAGAAGAAATTCATTACATTTCAGCAACTTGCTGCCCAATTTGAATGCTTATCAAGATTTATATGAAGCACTCTTAAATCTGGATTGTTTACATATTCAATTTTTTCATCTTTTATAAATATTTCTATTTCTTTACCTGTGGCACTACAAATAGAATTTATTCTTACATCTTGATTAAATGTACAAGAAGTTCCTATTGCATCTATAGCACACATTGCACTAAAGCTTCGATTATCACTTAATGTAACTTTATGATTAGTAGGTAATGCTGATACTGGATATATAAAATTTATACTATCTTCATCAACAACCATTATATTTTTATCAATAAAATGTTTTAGTGTAGTTTCTAGATATTCTTCTTCTAAATTTAAATTTTCACTTATATGTTCAATTACTTCTTTAAGTGTAACACTAGAACATTTATCTATTATCATATCCATAATATATATTCTTATTTTTCGTTGTGTATCATCTAAACTATTGTATTTTTCTATTTGACTCATTTCTACTCCTCTTTAAACATCATAACATTTTGACAAAATGTCAGTTAATTTATTCTTATATTCTTCATATTCTTGGCTCCCTCTAGCCCTAGGTCTTGGAATATCTATATTTATATCGTCAAGAATCCTTCCCTTATCTCTTGACATTACTATAACTCTATCACTCATATATACAGCTTCATCAACATCATGAGTTACCATTAATGCAGTTATTTTCTTTTTTATCCATATTCTTTCAAGTTCTTCTTGTAAGTTTTGTCTCATTTGAAAATCAACTGCTCCTAATGGTTCATCCATCAATAATACTTCAGGATTACATGCTAAAGCTCTTATCATAGCAACTCTTTGTTTCATTCCTCCAGACAATTGATGAGGAAACAACTTTTCTTTCCCTTTTAAATCAGACATAACCAAAAGCTCTTCCAACATCTCTTCTCTCTTTTCTTTTGGTATTTTTTGTTGTTTCATAGGAAATAGAACATTGCCTCTTATAGTCTTCCACGGAAATAGAGCGTAGTTTTGAAATATAAAAGCTCTATCTATACCTGGTTTTTTAACTTTTTTATCATTTATAAAAACATCTCCACTCTCTGCCTTTTGAAATCCACCTATTATAGTAAGTAAAGTTGTTTTTCCACATCCTGATGGTCCTAAAAGACAAACAAATTGACCATTTTCTATATCTATACTTATATCTTCCAAAACCTTTGTATCTACTTTGCTATTTACAAATGTTTTATTTATATCTCTCACACTTAATTTCATTAATCTGCAAACCTCCATCTACAAAGGATTTTATTTATAAATTTTAGTACTCTATCTATTATAAATCCTATTAAAGCTGCAAATATCATAAGCCCAATTAATACATCTGTATGCATCAATGTCTGAGCTTGTACCATGGAGTAACCGAGACCGGCACTCGTAGCTATAAACTCAGCTCAGATAACAGACATCCATCCTGTACTTATAGCAATTCTTGAACCAGTCAATATATCTGGAAGAGATGCTGGTACTATTACATTTGCAAATATTACAATTGGTGATGCTCCCATACTTCTAGCTGCATTATAATAATCCTTTGATATTGCTCTTACACCTTGAATAGTATTTAAAATTATGGGAAAAACACCTGAAAAAGCTATTAAAAATATTGTTGGACCATCTCCTATACCAAACCATACTATTGTAAGAGGAACCCATGCCATTATAGGAACTTGTCTTACAGAATCTACTACTGGAGATAAAAGCTTTTCAAAAGTCTTAGAAAATCCCATAATAAATCCTATTGGAAGTCCAAACAATAATGCATACATAAATCCTTTAAGCACTCTTTGCAATGTTATAAACAGATTAGTCACTGTCTCTGCATCTGTCACACAGTAAAAGAAACCTTTTATTACATCTACTGGCATTGGGAGTAATAAAGAACTCCCTATATCTTTTGCTGCAAAATGCCAGGCTAAAAATATAATAACTAAGAGTATTATTTTATATAAAATGTCCATACTACTTTTAGATTTTTTCTTAGCTATTCTATCTCCTCTATCTTTAGAAATTTTAATTTCCAACTTCTTATTTCCTCCATATCTATATTTCTTATATTCTTATACTCTTTTAATGATTTCTTAAATATAGCTTCATTCTTTAAATCATCAACACTTTTATTGTATAGTTTTATAAAATCACTATACGACTTGCTTTTCTTAAACTCTTTATTCACAACTAATACATATGTATCATAGTCACCTAATTCAGCTGTAGATTTTTTTTCGCCTTCTAACCCAATTGCTTTTATGCAATCTATTACAACACCATCTACTAAATTACTTTCTAGTCCATATGCTAGCGCTGTCCCTAATAATGGATAAACTTTTATATTTTCATAGTATTTTTTTACTAATTCAGATTGATAATTTCTATTTTGAATTATTCCTATTTTTTGAGGATTGTTCTTCTTTAATAAAAATATATCTGAATTTTGAACTACTGTACCAACAATTTCAAACTCACTCGTTGCATTTACATACTGCTTTGCTGCATCTTTACATATGATTGCTATATCTATTTCCTCTGAACTCAGAGCCCATTGCATTGTACTTGCTCAGCAATCATTAATTGTAAAAGTCTCCATTACATCGCTTACTTTTATGTTTTCAAAGTAATCTTTATTTATCATATAATTTATTACAAAACCAGAGGTATCATCAGATACCCCTATTCTTAATTTTCCTCTTATTTCTTCTTTATCTTCAAAATTAAAAAATATTATAAATATACTTCCTAAAATAATGATAAAAAGTATTATTATATTTTTTATTCTCTCCATTTACTTATAATACCTTTGCCTTCCAATCTTCATAACTCATGCCTTCTGGAAACTCTGGATTAACTTTTTCTTTTATAAACTTATCGAAATCGTCTGCCCCACAAGAATCTAATAAACTTGTATCAATTGTATCTTCATATTTAGGTATATCGTCTAATGCCTTTAAATCTTTATACATTTGTAAATTGTTTTTATATTCTTCTCCTGTAACTTTCCAAGTAAGCGTTCTACCTTCTCCAACTGTCTTTTTATAAATAGTTCTAAGTGCAACTTCTTCTTCTACATTATAATATTTTGCAAATATTTTAGCTGCTTCTGCTGGATTCGTATATATATATTCTATTGCTTTAGTATGAGCTAAAACCAATTGTTTTGCTAAATCTGGATGCTCTTTTATAAAGTTTTTATTCAATGAGAATGAGCAACAGTTATATTCTTTATCATTAGCTTTTTCTTTATATTGAGTTGATGCTATTATTTTTCCTACTCCATCATTTTCAGCTACAGAACCCCAAGGGTCACAAGATGTAAATGCTTGTATCTTTCCAGTTTTAAGAGCTAAATATTTATCTTTATCTGAATCCATATTTACAACTTCATATTTTGATGAATCAGTTGGTAATCCTGTTTCTGGTCCATAATCACTTGTCCATAAGAAATCACTCATATCTGTTGCAATTTTTTTACCCACTAAATCCTTAGGCTCTTTTATATCATTTGAAACTATTAGATATTCAGACCCACCTGTGTGATTATTTGCTGCTATTGTTATTGGTGAACCTTTAGGTATGGCTCCTACTAGCCCCTTTGTTCCTATATAACCAGCATCCATCTTACCTGCTGCCATGGCTTCAGGAACTTTACCATTCCCAACAGTTTTTACATTAAGACCTAAATCTTTATATATTCCTGCTGCTTCTGCTACTGGTCCAGCTGTCATATGGTCACAATTATAATACCCTACTGTTATCGCATAATCATCATTTCCAGCTTTTTTCCCCTCTTCTTTCGGTTTACTGCTACATCCAGTTAGTATAGATGCTCCCATTACACTAACTAAGATTAATGCTTGAATCTTTTTAGATACTTTCATTTCAATTCCCCACCTTATTATGTATTATTTTTATTTTTATTTTTAGCAACACTTGTCCATATCTTCTCCAAATAAATCAACAAGTTTTTTACCCTCTACTCTGTAAATAGCGTATCCTACATTGCCATTTTTAGAACCTGACACTATTACTTCTATTGGTGGCTTCTCATCAATATTTTTAAAAGTTATAGTTTGATTCTCTATAGGTGCTGGTATTGGTTTTGTTATATAATGACCATCTTTATCAGAAACTACCACTACCATTTCATTTGAATTATTACCTTTTTTATATATAACTACTAAATCTTTTTTTCCATCATTGTTTAAGTCTTCTTCAGCACAAGTTATTATATCTTCCTTATAATTTTTCTTGAAATATTTTAATGTTTCTTGATTTACATTTGGAATAGAGCCATTTTGTTTAAGGTTATCATCAACTACCCTTGATAAAACTATTAATGCAATCACTACACATGATATTATAAGTACCTTTTTAAGCATGATTTCCTATGACCTCTTTCATCTTTGGTATTACTGCTTTAAGTGCAAATAAAATAATTAAAATAGTACATATATATTCAAAACTATCTGGTATATTTAACATTAGTTTATTTGCTAATTGTATTGAAGAATTTGTTGTCTCTAAATTCACAGTATTGTTGTTTGCCAAAAGTAAATTTGTTATATAACCTATTATTATTGAACAGAGTGTTAGTGTAACTGAATATATAACAACAGTTCTTTTTCCAATAAGTTTACACATGCTTATAAGTTCTGGTAAGTTTGTCGCTGCCCCAGCTATCAAAAATGTTATGGCTATCCCAGGAGATGCTCCACTTGCAACAAGAGCTGCTATAAATGGAATATGTCCTACAGCACATACATACATAACACATGCAAGTATTGAGATACTTCCAAGAGATAGTAAACCTGGATTGCCTAAATATTTTTGAATTATACTATTTGGAAAAATTGTTGTTATAAATCCGGCAAAAAGCATCCCCATTATTACATATTTACTAATAGTAAGTGCTAACTCTCCAAAAGACCATTTAAGCCCATCAATCATATTTTCTATAAAACTTCTCTTTTCTTCTTCTAATTCTATAGCTTCTTCATCTGAGTCATTTTGCAGAAATAATTCTTCTTTTCCAAAAGTATTCCCCAAAACTCCTACTAAAAATGGTACTAAAAATCCAGATATAAGATAAATGATTGTAATTTTAGGTCCCAAAAGACCTAAGCAAAGAACTACAGCTATTGGATTTATTATTGGAGTTGATGTCATAAAAGCAAGTACTGGACCTAAGTATGCTCCCGAATAGTACATACTTATCCCCAATGGTATTACACCACAACTGCAAATTGGTAAAAACATCCCTGAAATAGTGCTCTTAATCAAAGAAGAAAACTTCTTATTTCCAAGTTGTTTTTGAAACCTTTTTGGCGTTAAAACATTGTGAAGAACTCCTGCCAATACAAAACTTATCATAAGCCATCCCGATGCTCCATTTAGTGTAACTATGGAAGCTACTACAGTGTTTTTCACTCCACTTAAAACAATTTCTAATATATTCATTTTTACTGCTCCTAATTTTTAAACTTTTAACTATTATTTATAGCTTCTACTATTGCCTTTTCGATTGTATCTTTATTTAATCTATCGTACTTCTTTTTTTGGTTTATTATTAATGTTCCTTTTGTTATGATTCCATACTTCTTGACATATGAGAAATCCTTACCTGCTTGGTAAAGTTTTACTTCTAATTTATCAGTATACTTCTCAGATATTTTTTTTATAAACACTCCATGCTCATCACAAGATGGTCAAGTATTTATGAATTCAACTAAAATTTTAGCCATTTGTCCATCCCCTACTCTAAACAATTTATCTTTTACTTAAAATAATCCATAGAAAATTTTTTCTATGGATTGTATACCTCAAGATTTTATAATGTTATAACTTGGTCCACACCTGCACCACCTAAACAAGCATATAAATTTGGGAAACATCCAATTGTAGCTCCATCAACCAAGTTATCCTCTATACCTCTTTCTATAGCACACTGGTCACAAGCCATTATTATCATATCTGTCTTTTCATGTAATTTACTTAATCTTTCTCCTACTGGATTATCTTTAGACAAAAATAAGGTGTTATCCATAAAGAAAAACATACCTAAGACATCTACTCCATGAGTTCCTTGTTCTAATTGTGGTATTATCATTTTGTCTAGAATTTTGTGTGCGTTAGTACTACTAAAAATATAAGCTACTTTCATTTTTATTCCCCCTATACTTTTTCATCTAAATTTTATACAAAATTTTACATATGTAATTATATTATAAGTTTATTCGTATTTATCTGTAAAATTGATAATAACTATATTATGAAAGTTGTATATAGCGTTTATCTATATTTATTCAATTACTTTTTTATTATTTTGTCTTTTCAGTTAACTTTAATAAATAAAAAATAGATTACTTAAATTTATCTAACTTATTTAAGTAATCTATTTTAATTATTTATCATATTATTAAATTAAATCTATTTTAATACTTTTATATATATTTCTTAAGTTTTTCATACTTATATCAAGAGCTTTTACTGAGTGTGTAAGCGCTCCCACAGAGACAACATCAACACCAATTTTTCCTATAGATTCTATTGTATCTAAATTTACATTTCCAGAAAACTCTACAACTGCTCTCCCATCTATCATTTCTACAGCCTTTTTTGCTGTCTCTAAATTCATATTATCTAACATTATTATATCTGCTTTAGCCTCTATAGCTTCTTTTACCATCTCTAGAGTTTCCACTTCTACCTCTATTTTTCTGACAAAAGAAGTGTTTTTTCTAGCTAATTCAACTGCATTTTTAACACTACCTGCAGCTCCAATATGATTATCTTTGAGTAATATTCCATCAGATAAATTAAATCTATGATTGCATCCTCCACCTACTTTTACAGAATATTTATCTAAAATTCTAAGATTAGGTATTGTTTTTCTACTATCCAATAGTTTAGTATTTGTACCTTCAAGTTTTTCCACATACATGCTTGTAGTAGTAGCTATTCCGCTCATTCTTTGTAAATAATTTAAAGCTACACGTTCTCCCACAAGTAAGTTTCTAGTATTTCCAGTTAATACAGCTATCTTTTCACCATTATTTACCCTATCGCCATCATTTTTATACAACTCTATCTCTACATCTCCAAGTATTTCAAAAACCCTTTTAAACACACCTAAACCTGCTATTATACCATCTTGTTTACAAATTAAATCTACAGTAGACTTAGAATTTTCATCTACAATAGAATTAGTTGTTATATCCTCACTTGGAACATCTTCTATTAAAGCATCTTGTATCATTTTATCAATAATCAAATAATTCATCGCCAAAATCCTCACTTGTTCTTTCTATTTCTTTTATAACTAATATTTTATTCTCTTCCTTTACTTTTTCCACATCCACATCTATATTTGGTACATCTATAAACTTCACTTCTATACTACCTATAACTGAGTTTATATTTTTAGCTGCTCTTTTTGAAAATACAAGACCTTCAAGTAGTGAATTGCTTGCTAGTCGATTAGCTCCATGAACACCTGTACAACTAATTTCACCTACTGCATATAGGTTCTCCATAGATGTTTTTGAATCTAAATCAACATGTATTCCCCCCATAAAATAATGTTGTGCAGGAGATACCTTTATGTATTCTTTGGTTATATCTGTTCCTCTATTTAAACATTCATTGTATATAAAAGAAAATCTATTAATTAAATATTCACTATCTAAGTGTGTTGCATCTAAGTATACATAAGGTAAATCATCTTTTTCCATTTGTTCAAAAATAGCTTTTGAAACTACATCTCTTGGAAGGAGTTCATCTACAAATCTTTCTTTGTTTTTGTTTAAAAGCTTAGCCCCTTCTCCTCTTAAAGATTCAGATATAAGCATCCTTCTGCCTTCACTATTTTCTTCATAGAAAGCTGTTGGGTGTATTTGAATATATTCTAAATTTTCTATTTTAATATTATTTCTTAATGCTATGGCAATTCCATCACCTGTAAGGTGTCTTTGATTAGTAGAATTTTTAAAAAGTCCACCAATTCCACCTGTAGCTAAAACTACTACCTTTGAAAAGATATGAATTTCTTTTTGAGACTTAAAAATTCTAGCTCCTACACACTTATTACCATCTTTTAATATATCTAAAAGATAAGCATCTTCTATAAGAGTTATATTTTCTCTAGTTTTAGCTTCTTTTAATAGAGTCTTAAAAACAACCTCTCCTGTATTATCTTTGCTATGAACTATTCTATTTACGCTATGAGCTCCCTCTCTTGTATAATCTATCTCTCCATTTTCTTTGTCTAAAGGCATACCATAGTCTACTATTTGACCTACATTTTCTATAGATTCATCTGCAAGAACTTTGACTGCTTCGACCCTATTTTTATACTGACCAGCCTTCATTGTATCTTCTACAAAAGATTCTATATCATCAATATTTCTAGCAGTCGAAATTCCACCTTGTGCAAGATATGTATTATTGTTTTCAATTGTAGATTTTGATACTACTAACACATTTAAATTTTTATCCAAATTTAATGCACAATATAATCCCGAAACACCACTTCCAATTACTAAAACATCCTGTTCTAAATTCATAAGTCTATCCCTCTATCCTTCTGCTAATCTGTGCATATTAAGCAGTGAATTTAAAGCTTTTTCCATAATTTCATCTTCTACAATAACTTCGTTTTCCATATTTTTAAGAGTACTATGCAAATTCTCTAATGTCGTTTTTTTCATATCTGTACATAGTATTCTTCCACCTGGAATATAAAAATTTTTATTAGGATTGTTTTTCTTTAATTCATGTAAGATACCCTCTTCAGTTGCTATTATAAAATCTGTATTTTTGCTGTTAGTAGCATATTTTATTATTCCTGATGTACTCCCTACATAATCTCCTAAGTCTCTTATTTCTTTTTTACATTCTGGATGTACTAATACTTCTGCATCTTTATACTTTTCTTTTAATTCAATTATTTCTTCAACTTTTATATTGTTGTGATATTTACAATATCCATCCCAAAATATAAATTCTTTATTAGGGAATTTTTCTGCAATATATCCTCCTAGGTTCTTGTCTGGAAGGAATATAATTTCTTTATTATCTATGTTTTCTAATATTTTAATTGCACTAGATGATGTAACTGAAACATCACAATGTGCTTTAACTTTAGCTGTAGAGTTTATATAACATACAACCAAAGCATTTGGATACTGTTGTTTTAGTTTTATCACGCCTTCTTCATCTACCATATCTGCCATAGCACATCCAGCATTACTTACTGGCATCAATACAGTTTTTTCAGGTGATAATATCTTAGCACTTTCTCCCATAAATCTCACACCACAAAATACAACCACTTCTTCTTTACAATCTCTAGCAATTTCACTTAAGTAATACGAATCTCCAACTGCATCTGCTAATTCTTGTATTTCTGGTGGTTGATAAAAATGAGCAAGTATTATTGCATTTTTTTCTTTCTTTAGCTCTTTGATTTGATATGTTAAATCTTTATCCATAATTGCACCGCTTTCTATATGTACTAGTGTATATACACCTGTAAATTCATTATATCACTTGACTATTTTTTCTTCAAGAATTTTAGACCTCTTAATATTGTTAAGATATAGACACTTACACTATCAATTGATTTATCATTTTTTCATAGCTATTTAAATTATTTTTTTGTATTTTTTAATTTTTTGTAGAATATTATCAGAATATTTTTTATATTCTTTCTCGTTATAATATTGAATTTTTTTCCAAATACATGTATACTAAGTGCATGATTATGTATATGTATTTATTTCTGAAATTATATTAGTTTTAATACTTTATAGAATTTGTAAGCACTTTAAGTATAAAATCTTATAAAAACTTACACATTCAGATAATATGTATACAGAATCCAAAAAAATTTTATAAATGGGGTGATGTTATGACAACATTCTTAATTGGTTTGGCTATTTTACTAATAGGAGGTGCTTTATACGGCGCTTATTGTGAAAAAGTATTTGGCCCAGATGACAGAAAAACACCTGCACTTGCTCAAAGTGATGGAGTAGACTATGTTCCAATGAAAAAATGGAAAAATAGTCTTATTGAGTTGCTTAATATAGCTGGTACAGGACCGATTTTAGGACCTATACAAGGTATTTTATTTGGTCCAATTGCATTTATACTAATTCCTATTGGTTGTGTATTGGGGGGAGCTTTACATGACTATATGAGTGGAATGATTAGTATAAGAGAAAAAGGAGCACAGATGCCTTCTCTTATCAGCAGCTTTTTAGGTAATAAGGTCTTTCAAGTTTATAATATCTTCCTTTGCTTATTAATGCTTTTAGTTGGTGCAGTTTTTATTTATACACCTGGAGATTTGGTAGTTACTCAAATTTTAAATATGAAATCAACTATCAATAATCCAGTCGTTTGGATAGTTTATGGAATCATCTTTGTATATTATTTATGTGCAACACTATTTCCAATTGATAAAATAATAGGAAAAATATATCCAATATTTGGAGCCATTCTACTTTTATCTGCTGCTGGCGTTGGAATTGGAATATTTACACAAGGTTATGACTTAGCTAATTTAAGCCTAGCAAACTGGAAGGGCATCCATCCTAATGGAATTCCTCTTATCCCTACATTCTTTGTTACAGTTGCTTGTGGTATTGTTTCTGGATTCCACTCAACTCAAGCTACTCTTATAGCAAGATCAGTTTCAAATGAAAAAGAAGGTAAGAACACTTTTTATAATATGATGATTTTAGAAGGTTTAATTGCAATGATTTGGGCTGCAGCTGCTATGGGTATTTACAATAAAGGAATACCTAGTGAATTAATAGGTTCTCCTGATGTAATAGGTTTAGTTGCTAGAGACTTACTTGGTTCTGTTGGCGGTATTATAGCTATAATAGGTGTTATTGTTTTACCAATAACTTCTGGAGATACAGCTTTAAGATCTTTAAGATTAATGCTTGCAGATTACTTCCATTATGACCAAAAAGAAAAGAAACATCGTGTTATATTATCAATCTGTATATTTATTCCTGTTATAGCCATCCTTATATTTGCAAAACTTAGCGCTTCTGGATTTAATATATTATGGAGATATTTTTCTTGGAGTAACCAAACTATTGCTATATTCGCATTTGCTATGATTACAGTTTATCTTATAATCAAAGAAAAAAATTATATCATAAGCTTAATCCCAGGTATGTTTTATTCTTTTGTAATTTCTAGTTATATATTCAATGCTCAAATTGGATTCAACCTAAGTATAAACATATCATATATTTTAGCTACCATTTTTACTGTTTTATATGCGGTTTTAACTGTATACTATGGTAGAAAACTAAAAAACAAAACGGATACAAATCTAGCTAGTTAAATATAAATATTATTAGATTTTTATTAAAACTTTTAATTTTAAATAATTCAATAAAAAGAGGCTGTCTCAAAATAGAGATTAGCCTCTTTTTTATTAGACACATTAATAAATAAACAGATACCTTTTATTGGAATATTTATCCTATATATCTAATATAAATAAATAAAAGATTTAAAATAATCTACTTGTTTATATACTCAAAATAATTTTTTGGAGGAATACTTATGAATAATAAATTACATGAACTAGAAAAAAATTTACCAGAAACATCTTGTTCTTTTTGTACACACCTTTCATTGAAGGGGCCTAGCCTAGATTACAGATATGATATTAAATGTGTTATTTCAGATACCAAACCTGATTTTAGAGGATGCTGTGAATATTTTGAACCAGAATATACAGACTTAAATACAGGAGATTTAGACAATCTATACATAAACTTTCTTGAAACATGCCTTAAGGTAAACTATAATGATTATATTAATTCTATATATTGGAAGTTGTTTAGAGAAAGAGCTTTGCTAGAAAATAACTTTAAATGTTCTATATGTGGTTCAACTGAAAATATTGATGTGTATCATGTTAATAAAAATTTAGGAAGAGAAACTTCTGAAGATGTAATTGTTAAATGTAAGAAATGTAATTGTAAATAAGTGTATAAAATTTAAATAACTTCACATAATAAGTTTAAATAAAAAACTTAGGAGGTTATTTATGAAAAATAATAATTTAAATTGTGACGCTACTAACTGTGCTTATAATACTAGTGGATATTGTTATGCTGGTAGCATAAAAGTAGATGGAATGCAAGCAACTACTACAGGAAATACTTATTGTGCTTCTTTTGAAGACAAATATACATCTGGTATAACTAGTCGTTCTAATGACACTAACCAAGTTGATACAGATAATATTCACTGTGAGGCTGTAAAATGTAAATACAACAAAAATGAACTTTGCAAGGCTGAAAAAGTTCATATAAACTCAGGAAATGCAAGCTGTGAAACTTTTGAAATGAAATAATTTCATTGATACTTAACTATATAGTGTTTATAAAAAATAAAATGGAACCTATAAAACAGACACCTTTTAAAAGATATCTATTATAGGTTCTTTTTTACAATTAAATCATTATGTATTAGTAAATTAACATCATATAAGTTATCATCTTGAGGTAAACTTCACACCAAATATATCCATAAGGAACATAAATATTGGAACTCCAATTAATAATCCCCATACACCTAAATAATGCTCTCCCACAAGTAAAATAATGAAAACAAAGCAAACTGGAAGTTTTGTTCTATTTGACATCAACTTAGGATTTAATATATATGTTTCCACTGCATGCACTATACAAATCATAGCCAAAACACCAAATACTTTTGCTACCCCTCCTATATTAAGTGCTATTACTGTTAATGGAATTAGAGACACTATAACTCCAGCTACTGGAATAAGACCCAAAACAAAAATCATAAGCCCTAAAGCCCATATTTGAGGAAAACCCATAAATCCTAAAAAAATCATAGAAACAATAGAATTTATAAATGCAATCATTACTTGTACTTTCATTACATCGCCAAAATTTTTCACAAAACTTTTTCCAAAAAATACAAGAGAATTATAGATGAAAGATATCTTACTTTCTGCAAGTTTATTTCCAAATTTTTTAATATCATTTTTTTCAAGTAAAAGCAGTAAACTCAGTAAAAAAGCTAGTAATATATTTATCCCAAAACTTCCAACTTTGGTTGCTGCCGATGCTATTAACAATCCTGCCTGTGAAATATACTTATTAAAATCCAACTTTGAAACAATAGGATAAATCTTTGGCCCTAAAGACTGAGCAAATTGATTTACATCAAAATTACTTAAAATCCTGCTTAACTCTGTAAGTTGAACTATAATTATTGGCACAACTGCATAACTAATCAATACTAATAATATAGCAAATAATGAATATAATACTATAATTATCAATGAATCAGGAATATAGAAAGAAAATAATTTCCTAATTCTTTTTCTTATGGAAACCAATAAATTATAAAAAACAAAAGTCATTATAAATGTTAAAAGCACCATATTTAACATATACCAAAATGTAATTAAAATAATCACTACCACAGATATAGAAACAATCTTATATTTTGAACTCTCAGATGTCAATTCTTTGTTATTCTCCACATCATAATCCTCCCCAAATTTTTACTACTTAACAATCAAACTTATTACTCTAATTCTAAAATCTAATTAGGATAACATTAAAAATAATGTATTAATTCTCCCTAATAAAACATTAAATTTTAGAGAAGATAATTTTAGATAGTACATACTTATATCTAATTCTGTCTACATTATATATTTAAATCATAATTATCTATATCAGATAGTAAATCATATATCTCTGGATATTCAAAAAATAAGCCTTCTTTTAACAATTGTCTTATTTCACCTGTACTTACCCATTTTATATCACTTACTTCTTCTTTTTGCAAAATTGCATTTGATACATCATACTCTTTTTTAACTAAATATACATCCCAAAGAGTATCTCCATGAATCATACTTCTAAAAATCTTTATCTCATCTTTGGATATATCAATTCCTATTTCTTCCTTAGCCTCACGAATTGCACCATCTAAACTTTCTTCTCCAGAAACAATACATCCAGTTGTCATACCCCATATATTTGGCAATGTCTTTTTGTTTTTAGACCTTTTCTGAATTAAAATCTGAGAATTACTATTTACAATCCACACTTCAACTGCTAAATGATAATATCCTTCTTCAATAGAATTATCTCGCTCTATAACATTTCCTGTTTTACTTCCATCAGCATTATACAAATCCCATAATTCCACTTTCAAATCTCCTTACTTTCATTATAAATTTAAATAAAATATAAATATATTTTAGTATAATTAATTTTGTTCATTTTTTATTACAATGCTTGATTTGCACTCATGTGTATCACTTTTCTTTTCTTTCCACTCTTTTATGTCATCTATAATGAATCTATGTTTAAGAGATTTTGTATCAAACTTAAATATCCTAAACACTATTTGTAATACATATCCTAACCCTAAAGCACTTACAAGTGTCCCTATTCCTACAGAACCTCCTAATAGCCAACCAGCCACAAGTGCTAATATTTCAAGAATTGTTCTAACAAGACGTACAGACCTATTAGTTTTTTTCTGAAGGGCAATCATAAGACCATCTCTTGGACCACTTCCAAGGCAAACACCTAAATATAGAAAGCTTGCTATAGCAGCTAATATAATTCCTATAACAACCATAAATACTCCTATATACGTATTACTTGCATGAGGTATCACTCCTGAAAATATTACTAAATCAATAAAAATTCCTATAAAAGTCATATTTAACAAGGTACCCCATCCTATATTTTCGCCAAAAACTGCATCCAATATAACGATTATAACACCTACTATTATGGATGCCTGACCTATAGTTATACCTAATTTTATAGATAAACCTTGGTGAAGTACATCCCAAGGCATCAGACCAACATGTGCATTAATCATAAGCACCGAAGAAATTGCAAATATAAAAAAACCCGAAAACAACCTTATCATACTTTTTAAATTAATTTTTCCCATTAAAAATCACTCCCCATAATAATAATAACAATAAATACCAATAAAATATATATATAAGTACAAAATTTTACAGAATTTTTCATTATTTTAATATATAATTTCAACTATAAAAAAAGTGGCAATCCATATTTTACACATCCCCACCTATATTCTAAGCTTTAGTGTAAAAAACAGATATACCACTTTTCTAGTATTTAAACATTTTTAGTTACTTTAATTAATTTTCACTATAAATTCTAGCTTCTTCTTCTCCATTTAGCACTCTAAGAGTTCCAAAAGCAAGTGATTCTAATTCATTTTCTCCTGCCATAATTTCTACTGGTGCTATAAATTCAACTCTCTTTTTAACCATTGAAGTAAACATTTCAGAATATGCAATTCCACCTGTTATAATTATAGCATCAACTTTTCCATCTACTACAGTTGCTAATTCCCCAATCCCTTTTGCTAATTGGTATGCCATTGCTTCATAAATAATTTTGGCTTCTTCATTTCCCTCTGCTATCATCTTTTCAACTTCTCTAGCATCTACAGTATTTAAATATGAAACTATACCACCTTTACCTCTTATCTTTTTAGTCATTTCTCTTTCTGAGCATTGACCTGAATAACAAGCAGCTACTAATTTTGTAGCAGGAACTCTTCCTGATCTTTCTGGTGAAAATGGTCCTTCATCATCAGATAACATATCAACCATTCTTCCTTTTTCATGAAGATAAATACTTACTCCTCCACCAATATGAGCTACTATTAAGTTTAAACTCTTGTAATCTTTACCTCTATCTTTAGCATATTTTAAAGCCATTGCTCTAGTATTTAGTGCATGCCCTGCGCTTGCTCTATCCATTCCACAAAGCCCAGATACTCTTGCTATATCTATAAGTTCGTCTACTGCAACAGAATCATAGATATATGAGTTTATTCCAAGTGGTTCTGATATTGCATGTGCAACAACTGCTCCTAAATTTGAAGCATGCTCAAGTACTGGTCTATGTTTAAGTACATCAATCATTTCTTCATTTACTAAATATGCTCCTGATTTTACTGGTGGTAAAACTCCACCTCTTCCAACTATTGCACTAAGAGATTTTAAATCTATATTATTTTCTTCAAGAATACTTAAAACTGCCTCTTTACGCATTTCAAATTGGTCTTGAATTGTATTATATTTTGCAATCTCCTCAGCTGGATGGTCTATCGTCTTCACAAAAATTTGTTCTTCTCCATCATATACTCCTATTTTTGTAGAAGTAGAACCTGGATTTATGGCTAATATTCTATAAGTCATACTTTTCTTCCTTTCACATTAATTTCTATAGTTTATCCTATATATATTATAAACTATTTGCCAATCATTTCCATACCTTCATGGAAAGCTTTTATATTTAACTCGACAAATTTTGGTTTAACATTTTCACTTATAATTTTTTCCCAGTCAATAGATTCTAGTTCCATAGATTTAACTAGACATCCTAATAAAATAACATTCATTATCTTTGCATTTCCTAACTCTTCAGCTTTATCTGCTGCATTTATCACTTTTGCATTTAATCTATTTAATTCCGCATCTATGTCTTTTTCTTGATATTCAGCTCCTCCGATTAAAACAGTCATAGAATCTATTCTATGATTATTTACTAAAGCTTTTCCTTCTGGTTTTAGATAATTAAACCATCTTAGAGCTTCCATCTTTTCAAAAGATACTAAGATATCTGCTCCTCCAATTTCTATAACTGGAGAATGAACACAATCTCCATATCTAACTTGTGAAGAAACTGAACCTCCTCTTTGGCTCATACCATGTATCTCACTCATTTTTACATCATATCCAGCTTCCATCAATCCCATAGTTAATAATTTACTAGCAAGTATAGTTCCTTGACCTCCTACACCTACCAAAAGTATACTCTTAGTCATATTATTTTTCCTCCTTAACTATTGCTTGTTTTGGACAAACTTGTGAACATACTCCACATCCTACACACTGATTTCTATCTATATTTGATAATTTATTTTCTTTATCAAATGATAGTGCTGGACATCCAGTTTTTAAGCATAATTTACATCCTATACACTTATCATGGTCAACCTTACACTTAGTTTTAAATGGATTATCAAACTCTTCTATATCTTCTTTAGAGAATTTCTTAAGTACACATGGCCATCTTGTGATTATTACAGATGGTTCATCTTCTATAGCCAAAGCCCAATCTAAAGCTTCATTTACTTCTTTTAGATTATTAGGGTCTATAACTCTTACATGTTCTATTCCACAAGCTTTAACTAATCCTTCTATGTCAACATCTTTAGTTTTATCACCTTGTAAAGTATATCCTGAACCTGGATTTTCTTGATGTCCTGTCATTCCAGTTATTCTATTGTCTAATATTACTGATATAGAGTTACCTCTATTGTAAACTACATCTAAAAGACCATTTATTCCTGTATGGAAGAAAGTTGAATCTCCAAGTACACCTACTAATCTCTTTTCATTTCCTTCTTTCATATTAAGAACTTTTTGAGCACCATGTGCAGTTCCAAAAGCAGAACCCATACAAACAACATAATCTATTCCATTATATGGAGGAGCAAATCCAAGAGTATAACATCCTATATCTCCACCAACTATTAAATTTTTTCTCTTTCCAAGTTCATAGAAGAATCCTCTATGTGGACATCCTGCACAGAAACTTGGCGGTCTTGGTGTTACTAATTCAGCTTTATATTCTATAGTATCATTTGTTTTTCCAAATATAGCTTTTCTTAAAACATCTGGTGTCATTTCTCCATATGGAGGTATTACATCTTTTCCAATACAATCTATCCCATATGCTTTTATTTGTTCTTCTATAAATGGGTCGTTTTCTTCTATTACATATATTTTATCTACTTTGTCTGCAAATTCTTTTATTTTTTCATAAGGTAATGGATTTGTAAATCCTAACTTCATATATGATGCATTTTTTTCAAATACTTCTTTAGCAAAATTACAACACATACCTGAAGCTATAACACCTATTTTTGTATCATTTATTTCATAGTAGTTTAAGTCAGTTTCATTTGAGAATTTTTTAAGAATTTCCATTCTCTCTTCAACAACGCCTCTTCTTATTTGAGCATTTGCTGGAACAGTAACCATTTTTTTAGCATTTTTCACATACTCTTTAATTTCAACTTCTTCTCTATCATAGCACTCTACTAAACCTTTTGAGTGACAGAGTCTTGTTGTAACTCTATATAAAACTGGTGTATCGTATTTTTCACTTACTTCAAAAGCTTCTTTTATCATATCTTTAGCTTCTTGGCTAGTTGATGGTTCAAATAAAGGTATCTTTGCAAACTTTGCATACATTCTATTGTCTTGTTCATTTTGAGATGAATGCATTCCCGGTTCATCTGCAGTAATAAGTACCATACCACCATTTACGCCTGTATATGCATAAGTAAATATTGGATCCGCTGCAACATTTACACCAACATGTTTCATAGAAGCCATAGTTCTTGCTCCTGCAATTGAACCCCCTATAGCAGCCTCAAGTGCTACCTTTTCGTTTGGAGCCCATTCTGCAACTATTGCATCTTTATATGTTGCTAAATTTTCTAGTATTTCTGTACTTGGAGTACCTGGATATGCAGATGCATATTTAACACCAGCCTCATAGGCTCCACGTGCAATTGCCTCATTACCTGTCATCAATTGTTTCATATAAAATTCCCTCCATCTACAATTATTAAATTCATAGTCCACCCAATTTGTTCAATGAAATTAATTATTTATTTTTACTTCTAAACTTTCAAGTGCTTCTTTTATAATACTTGGTGCTTTCTTACATTTTTCTTCTGAAACTGCACAAACTGCAAATCTTAATCCCATTTTCAATGGAATTGCGAATACACTGTGTTTAGTTAACTCTTCACATACTTCTCTTGGATTATCACATGGTATACTTACAAAGAAACCTGCTATATATGGAAGAATTTCTAATCCTACTCTTTCAGCTTCTTTTACAAATACATCTGCTCTTCTAGTCAGCATTTTTTTGTATACTTCTTTTTCATCCTCATATTCTTTGAATTTTTTAGGGTCATTCACAATATTAGATAGAACTTCCATAGCACTTCTATTACAATTCGACCAGTTTGCTCTACATGAATGAACACATGAATAATGGAATTCTTCAGCTACATCTTCACTTGAAGATATACAAATTATAGCTCCCATTCTCATTCCATAAGCTGTAAATCCTTTTGACATACTAAAACCAACTAATACAAGAACGTTTTCAGGCAAGTTAGAAAATTTCTTAAAGAATTTTCTACATACATCATCATCGCCTGCAAAGTCAATATATGCTGAATCTACGAAAAATATTATCTTTTTATCTTTATCTTTTGCAACTTCTTTTGATAAGTCTAATATTTTATCCCACTCATCATCTGCAACACTATATCCTGTTGGATTGTGAGCTGGTGTATTTATAATTGTAAAAACTCTTCCTTGTTTTTCTGCTATATTCACAAAATTTTCTTTGAATGAATCAAAATTAAACTTTCTATTTTCATCAAACAATTGGTAGTTTACTACTTTTCTATTAGCTTCTTCAGCTATACTAACATATGGACTCCAAAACCAATCAGATGTTAAAACTTCGTCACCTTCATTTGTATAATTCCATACTGCTAGTTTTATTGCACCACTTCCTCCCGGTGAAGCTAATACTCTTATATGTCCTTCTGGTAAGTAATCTCTGAAAAATACTTTTTTAACTGCTTCTAAGTAGTCTGGCTGACCTTCAAGAGCTGCATATGCACCTATGTCACAGTTATCTAATGCTTTATATTCATCATATACAGTTTTCATTGTTATTAATTTTCCTGAGTCATCCATTAGAGCGCCTATTGTTGCATTTATTACATTATCCATACCTAAAGCTTTTTCTGCTGCTTGAGCTCTTCCAGATAAGCTAAATATAACATCATTTTCTTTTGGCCACACTGCATGCTTACCAACCATACTTTGACTCATACCATCACCCCTAAAATTGTATTTACTCTCACATTTATATTAAGCAATTAGCATGCCAACAAATTTAACTTTATGTAAAACTACTTTTGTTTAGAATTCTGATTTTTTTCACTACTAAAATTAAGTATTTAAGTTATTTTTCTTATAAATCTATGTGCTTGTCTGAAAAAATAAAATTCCACAAAAAAATAATGTTAATTTTTCTTAACATTCGTTCTGAAAAATTAACATTACTTCAAAATAATCTATATGTAATTATATCTAAATATTTTTATTATATTTTTTCCATAAGGATGTTCTACTTATTCCAAGAACTTGTGCTACTTCATTTTTGGAAAGCCCCTGAGCAAAAAGCATGCTTATTATTTTTTCTTCAACATATTTATTTACTTCTTTTATATCTATACTTACCTTACCATCATTCATCTTACTTATATCTATGACTTTATCTGTGGTTTCCATACTTGCTGTTGTTTCAACATTAAATTCTTCTATACTAGAACTAGGTACTGCTTCTTTAGCCTTAAAGTTTTGCTCTTTTCTTAATTTAATTTTTCCTGTCACAACATACTTTTGAGCTATTGTTTTTAGCTCTCTCACATTTCCAGGCCAACTATAATTATACAGCGCATCTATCTCATCCTTAGTTAGAGCAAAATTTTCATCTATACTGTTTATTCCATTTAAACCATCATCCTTTAGCACTTCATTTACAAAATTATTGAACAATGGTATTATATCTTCTCTTCTATCTCTTAAAGGAGGGATGTTTATCTCTAGACTACTTAATCTATAAAATAAGTCAGCTCTAAATGTACCCATAACTATTTTTTCTGTTAAAAATTCATTGGTAGCTGCTATGATTCTAATATCCAAAGGTATTATATAGTCAGAGCCAATTCTCATTATTTGTCGTTCCTCTATTACTCTTAATAGTTTTGTCTGAATATTAAATGAGAGACTGTTTATTTCATCAAGAAAAAGAGTTCCTCCATGAGCAAGTTCAAATAACCCTCTTTTTCCACCTTTCCTAGCACCTGTAAATGCACCTTCTTCATATCCAAAAAGCTCACTTTCAAGTAAGTTTTCTGCTATAGTAGCACAGTTTATGGCCACAAAAGGTCTATCTTTTCTTTTGCTTATGTTATGTATACTATGAGCTATAATTTCTTTACCAGACCCACTTTCTCCATAAAGTAGCGTTGTATAATCACTTTTTCCGATTTTTTTAGCTTCTTCAATAAATTCCTTAGTTAATTTATCTTTAAATAAAAAATCATCAAAAGTATATCTAGCATATAGACCTTTTTGATTTAAATCAAATCTTATTTTTCTTTCTAAATTTTGCAGTTTAGTTATATCTTGTATTATTCCTAAAACTCCATAAGTGCTATCATCTACTTTTATTAATGTTGTTCTAGTATTAACAATCAAGTTGTTTATATTCCTTATCTTTCTATCTTCTGCATCATCTTTTTCATGTAGACAATCTAATAGCCATCCCATTTTTGGAAATACATCTAGAATATATTTATTAAGTGCACATTTCCTTTCTACTTTAAGCATGTTTTTTGCACTTTCATTGTACAAAATTATACTTCCGCTACTATCTATAGCAATTACTCCATCTTTTATACCATCTAATATATTTCTCAATACTTCATTATTAAACTTTTCCTCGCCTAATGTATCTAATAATTTCTTACAATACTCAACAGCTTCTCTTATAGATTCGTCACTGGCAGTTGCAAATACACTATCAATACCATATTGTCTTGCAAAGGAGCATGCCAAACCTCCACCAACTATTACAACTTCATCTTTTTGGTCTCTATATTTTATAACCTTACTTCTTATTTCGTATTTGGATTCAAACCATTCTTCAGTTATTTCAGTACTTATGACATTTCTCCAACCAACATAATCAAAAGAAACTTCATTATCTCCAAGTATTAATACTACTTTTTTAGAATATCTCTTTGCCATTTCTATTGCTCTTAGAAGGTCAGTTGATTTCATATTCATGGGTATTACAGGTACACTTACTGTGTCTATTACTAAACTATAACCTCCACCTCTACCGATTATAGCTTGAGCACCTTTCTCAACAAGTATACGTCCTTGATTTTCCATTAAATCAAGATTAAGTATGTCGATTATTATAGTTCCATTTTCTACATCTTCTCTATATAATTCTTCTATTCTTTCTTTTAATTCAATATCAGAGGCTATAATTCCTATCTTCTTTTGCAATAAAATCACCTCAATTTTAAATTATAGTATATACTGATTTCTACCTGCTTTTTTGGATTTATATAGGTTTTTGTCTGCATCTTCAATTAATATTTCGACATCTTTTCTACTACAACATCTTTTTATACTTACTCCAGCACTTATAGTCACATAATTTTCTACTTTAGAGTATATATGTTCAATTCCTTCAAATTCAAGAAGTTTAAAAACTCTTTTAATATATATTTCTATCTTATCGATTTCTTCAACATTTATTGATTTTATAGAATCTACTAATATTAAGATTTCCTCTCCTCCATATCTAATTATGTGTTCAGTAATATCTATAAATACATTTTTTATAATATCAGTTACTTTAATTATAACTTTATCTCCTGCTGGATGACCATAGTTATCATTATAGCTTTTAAAATAATCTATATCAATCAATATTGCCATCATATTTTTATCTCTACCTTCATTGAATAAATTCAATTGCTGTTCTAAGTATCTTCTATTATATAGTCTAGTTAGTCCATCAGTTAAAATATCATTTTCCAATTTCTTATTATCATCTACAAGTAATCTTAAACTTTCTTGTTTTTGTCTTAACTCATATTGTTTATGAATACCTTGTGATGTTTTATAAGAATTGTTTTTTTCCCACTTATCTGAATACCAATCCATACTTTTATAATATTCAATTGCTAGTTTGAACTCTTTTTTCAATTCATATCCTTTTGCTATTAGACCATAAAACATCGACATTTTTTTAGGATTTAATGAGCTTTTTTTAACTAAGTTTAAACCTTTTAAATAATATCTTATTCCTTCATCTACATTGTTAAATTTTATATATAAATCTCCATACAACTTATAAATATAATCTAATTTAGAATTATATATAAAAACATCTCCAAAACTTTTATATATGTTTTTTGATAAAATCAAATATGCATTTACTCTTTCAAAATTACAAGTATCTTTCTTTAACTCAATTTCGGCTGAATATAAAAATATGAATGAATACAAATAATCTTTATATACACCTTCAACAACATCCATCAGTTTTATAGTTTTTTCTAAAACAACTTCTGCTTCTTTATTCATATCTTCTCTTAAATATGCCCATATAAGGTCTATTTTTATTGCTACTCTTTCAGTTGAACATACTGAATTATTATTATGTGCAACATCTAGTGCATTTTTTATATACTTTATAGCTTCTCTGTTATTCCCACTTTCTAAATAACAGAGGCTTATTATACATTTGCAAAAAGCTTCTATAGAATATAGATTATTTTCCTGGGCTAGTCTTAGACATTCAATCAAGTACTCCATACTTTTTATAAAGTTGTTAAATAAGTATAGATATACCCTACCAAATATATAATTTGCTCTACTTACAAGAACTTTATTTTTTAATTTTTTAAAAAAAGATACTTCCTCTACTAAGAGTACTACTTCAGATTTAGTTTTATATAATGCACTTATTTCTACACATAAACTCATATTGAACAAAACCAATAATTCATTCAAACGTTGTTGTTTTATAATTTTCTTGGCTAAAAAATAAAAATGATTTGCTTTATCATATTTTTTTATAGAAATAGCAGATAGAGTAAGATAAATATAAATCTTAGATATTATATCTGCATCATCTTTTAATGATAATTGTTTAATATCTTTTAGTGAATCCATCAAATAGTTATACGATGCTTCTCTATCTTTTTTTACATAGTTTATTAGACTAATTAAATATAAAATATATACTTTATCTTTAGCATCTATTTTTGTATTTAAAAGGTCTTTGTGATAATCCAAGATGTAGTTTAAATCGGTTAAATTTAGATAGAACTTAGTCAACATATCATATTCTATCTTTTTTATATTTCTCTTTAAATCTTCTATTAAACTCCCTTTCAAGTAAATCACCAATCCTATTTCAACAATTAAAAATTCTTAAAATCATAATAATGCAAACATCTATTTCTTCCATTTTGTTTTGCTTTGTATAAGGCTTTATCCGCATTTTCAATTATTTCACTTATATCTATACTACTATTTTTACATGTATCAATACCAATACTAATCGTCAAATTATCATTCAAGAATTTTTTTACAACCTTACATAACTTTTTTCCAAATACCTTGCTTTTTCTATAATCTTTGCATATAGACAATATTAAAAATTCCTCTCCTCCATACCTTATAACAGACATGTCCTCTTTTAAATATTTTTTTATTATCATAGTTATATTTTTAAGAGCAACATCGCCATTATAATGACCATGAGTGTCATTGTATTCCTTAAAATAATCTACATCTATCATAAATGCAGTACTGTATTCACTAATCTCTTGTTTTTCTAAAAAATTA
Source organism: Clostridioides sp. ZZV15-6597 (assembly GCF_020657815.1). Classification (NCBI taxonomy): domain Bacteria; kingdom Bacillati; phylum Bacillota; class Clostridia; order Peptostreptococcales; family Peptostreptococcaceae; genus Clostridioides; species Clostridioides sp. ZZV15-6597. The sequence goes on from NZ_JAGWCT010000011.1 coordinate 65,947, forward strand.
TTCAAATATACCCTATTATAAGCATTTGTCAAAGGGTCGATGTATTTTTTCTTATCTAAATCGAGTTTTATTTTTTTCATATTATTTATTTCTTTTTCGATATGTTCATGTCTATAATTTAAAGAGTCTATATAATTTCTATTCCTAGCTTTCATATACATCTGTTTTAACTCATAGTACATTTTAAAGTATTTCATACTCATTTCATAATCTTGTATCTTCTCAAAACACATGTGTATAGTTTTATATGCTTCTTTTACATAATTATAATTTTTAGCCTCTTTAGCCTTTTCAAGAAGCTTTTTGCTTGTAATTAAAGCATTTTCATAATTTTCAAATATATAATATATATTAACCTGATGATAAATTAATTCTAAATCATATATTATATACTCCTCTACACTATTTATGTTATTTAATAAACTCTTAGCCCGATTTAAATAACAAGTTGATTGCTCAAATGATTTCTCATTACTTTCTGTATAGTACATAGCTAGATTTATACATAAGTCTAATTTTTCTACTTCTTTTAAATCTTGATTCTTAAATTTTTCCAAATATACTTCAGATTTTGCTAAATTATTTATAGCACCTGAATAGTCTTTAGTTTTTATTAATAATTTAGTTATATTATTTGATGCTCTATACTTTTGAATCATATTTACGTTTGTATATTTCTTATTCTTTATTACTTCATTAAAGTATTCTCTTGCTCCTTCATAATTTTCAAATGAACATTCACATTCCCCTAGCTTTATATCGCATAGTGAGCATACTTCTATATCTTTTGATAAGTCTGCATATTTTCTTGCTTTTAAGAAATTCATTTTAGCAATTAATGCATCATCTAAAAATAAAAAATATATCTTCCCAATTATAAAAAAATATATTTTCTTACAATTAAAATCATTAGTTTCTTTTACTTTTATATATAAGTCTTCTATTTCCTTAATTATTATAGAAGAATCAATACATTTACTTGCTTTAATATAAATCAATTGAGATTCAAAAATAATTTCTTCAACTAAAAAGTTGCTATCCTTACAAATAAGATTAAATTTATCTATATATAGATTTGCTCTATTTACATCTTCATTCTTTAAACTTAAAATAGCTATTTGTGAATAAAATCGTGCTAAAAACACATAATCTTTAGGTAAGTATTGTTCAATATATTTACAGGAAATCAAAATATACTTTTTCATTTTTTCACTAAATCCTTGAATACCATACAGTAAAGCTATCAAAAAATTTAATTTTAATAACATTAAACTACTTTGTTCAGTTTTATAGTAATTAATTGAATTGTTAATTTCATCAATTCTTTTTTCAAAAAAGTCATTATTATTTAATAGTTTCTCATTCAAGGTCAGTTTAAACATTGAGTCTAAAATTATACTATCTATATCTTCCAAATATTTATTATATATTGTAACCCACCTCCGACTTTCATTATCTCATAAATTTAGTAATTTTCCATACTATTTTTAAAAAAAGTCGGTGTCTCAATTTAGAAATTTCTCCTAAATTAAGACATAAGTTACCCTAAACTATACAATTTTCTATTTGAATTATATAATCTTGACAATTTTCGCAAATTATCACACTTACAATGTAACTATTATCAACTTTATTTGCTCTTGATAATTTATTAAAAGACATCCCTTTATAATCATTAGATATATTACTTATTACATATTTTCCATCTTTACTAAAAATATAAAAATGATATTCTAAAAATGGAAAGAATTTCTTCTTTTCTTTTACACCCTCTAAGCATAATGGGCATGCTTCTTGATAGTATTCTATATCAAAATCAACCTCTTCTGATTCATTAAGTATCTCAATTATTTTTGGAATACTTATTCCTTGAATTGGACTTTCTTCATCATTTATTAAGCCACTGCAATTATCCTCTTTTAATGAATATTCCTTATCTTCATAAATAAACTTGTACGAACTCATATTATATCCTCCTAATAATTATTAATCTCCCAAGTTATTCTACCACTTAAACATTCTTAATAAAAGTAATTGTTATATAATTTTATAATATTTGTAATTAAGTAAGTTATATATATATATTGTATACATATAACTTGCTTAATTATCTTAAAACCCAATTTTACGTTTTGAACATCCAGTTTTTCAAAACCTATTGTCAAAATTCACTTTACCTATTAATATAAGGATATAAATATAGAGATTGAATATAAATGTAACACACTTAACTATTTTATAAGATACGATTTAGTATCAAATTTTATATATTGTATAGGGGGAGATACAGATGTATAAAGATAAAAGTGATGAATGTATACACTTAATGACTGCATATATTGATAGCATAAGTGGATATTATTCATTTATAGACACACAATTAGATGACTTTATGTTGAAGTATGGTGAAAACATTGTTGATTCAAATTTACATAGCATTATGATGTTGCTCTGTAAATGGGGATTAGCCTAACATTTTGAGCAACTTTTTTGTATATTGTATTCTATATTATTTATTCATTAATAAAAAAGAAATTGACATAAATTTAAAAGCTATATTGAAAGGCTATATAT